>JBGPKX010000029.1:0-24740 GCA_041486185.1 Bryobacteraceae bacterium
ACCGGGAGTATGAACGCTGAGCGATGGCAGCGAATCGACACGCTCTTCCACACGGTGGTGGAGCTGCCACCCGACGAACGCCGTGCCTACCTTGCACACGCCTGCGCCGATGATCCTTCGCTTGGAACAGAAGTCGAGCACCTGATCAGCGCGTCCGAGCACGCCGGCAGCTTCATCGAAGGCTCGCCTCCGCTGGACGCCAGCACGCCGTTGGAGTTAGATCCCGCGGAACCGGTGGCCGGGCGGCGCATCGGCGCTTACGAGCTGATTCGCGAGATCGGGCGCGGCGGCATGGGCGCCGTCTACCTGGCGGCGCGCGCCGATGACGAGTTCCTAAAGCGCGTCGCCATCAAACTGGTGCAAGCCGGCGCGGATCACGAGGCCATCGTCCGGCGTTTCCGCAATGAGCGCCAGATTCTGGCCTGCCTCGATCATCCAAACATCGCTCGCCTGCTGGATGGCGGCACCACTGAAAGCGGCTCGCCCTACTTCGTGATGGAGTACATCGAGGGCCAGCCGCTCAAGCAGTATTGCGATTCACGCAAGCTGTCTACGGTTGAGCGGCTCAGACTGTTTCAGACCGTCTGCTCGGCGGTACACTACGCCCACCAGAACCTGATCGTTCACCGCGATATCAAGCCGGGCAATATCCTAATCACCGCCGATGGCGTTCCCAAACTGCTCGACTTCGGCATCGCCAAGCTGGTCTCGCCCACCGCGCCGCCTGGTGAGCACAGCGAGCGCACCGCGCAATTGATGATCCCGGAGTACGCCAGCCCGGAACAGGCGCGATACGAGCCCATTACGACGGCTACCGATATCTACTCGCTTGGCGTGCTGCTTTATGAGCTGCTGACCGGACACCGGCCGTATCACATTACCAGCAGCTCGCCCGTGGCCATTGTCCAGGCGATTTGCGAGCAGGAGCCGGACAAACCCAGCGTCGCCATCTCTCGCACTGAACCGTCCAACGCAAGCGCCGGCGGGCGGGCGGAGCCGGTCACGCCGGATACTGTCAGCCAGGCGCGCAGCTCCGAGCCCCATAAGCTGCGCCGCGAGCTCCAGGGCGACCTGGACAACATCGTGCTCAAAGCCATGCAGAAGGAGCCGCAAAGGCGTTATGGCTCGGTCGAGCAGTTCTCCGAAGACATCCGCCGCTGCCTCGAAGGCCGTCCGGTGATCGCGCGCAAAGACACGCTGGCATATCGCGCCGGCAAGTTCATTCGCAGGAACAAGGCTGGCGTAGCCGCGGCCGCGCTCGTCTTTGTGGCCGTGGCGCTGGGAGCGGCCGCTACGCTGTGGGAGGCGCGCGTGGCCATCGAGCAGCGTGCGCGGGCCGAGCGGCGGTTCAATGACGTCCGCAAACTGGCCAACTCGTTCCTGTTCGAGTTTGACGACGCGATCATCAACCTTCCGGGATCGACACCGGCGCGTGCCCTGGTGGTGAAACGGGCGCTCGAATACCTGGATAGCCTGGCCCGGGAAGCCCAGCAGGACCGCTCGCTACAGCGAGAGGTGGCGACGGCTTACGATAAGGTCGGCGAGGTGCAAGGGGACCCCATGTACCCGAATCTGGGCGATTCTCATGGGGCATCCGCCACCCTCAATAAGGCACTGGCAATCCGAGAAGTCCTTTCCCGCGCCGAGCCTGAAAATCTCGACGTGCGGCGGGAACTGGCGGATACCTACGCAGACATCAGCGACGTCCTGGCTTTTTCAGGCGACACGGCCAGCGCCGTCCAGGCTTCCGGCAAGGCTTTGAAGATATACGAAGGGCTGGCAGACCGTTTCGCCAACAATGCGAAGTTTCAGGAAGACCTGGTAGGCAACACGTACCAGCACGCGAGTTTGCTCCGAAAGAGTGGCGACCTCGATGGATCGCTGGCGAAATATACTCGCGCCGCGGAGCTTAGCCGGAGACTAGTGGCCGCGAACCCATCAGATCCAGGGGGCAAAATACACCTAGCCACCAGCATTGATGGAGTGGGCGGCATTCTGCAGGAAAAAGGAGATACCAGAGGCGCATTGGAGAATCGGCGCCAGGCCCTGGCGATTCGAGAAGAACTGGCCTCTGACGATGCAAACAATGCCCACTACCGGCGGCAATTAGGCTTCGCCCATCACAATCTCGGCCTCTCACTGGCCGAGGCAGGCGACGTCACTCAAGCTTTGTCACAATTCCGCGAGGAGCTGAGCTTGTTTGAATCTCTGCGTGCCGCCGACCCCAAAGACGCCCAGGCGCGGCGCAACCTGTCCCTGGCCCACAAACAGATCGGCGATGTCCTGATGAGGACGTCCGACTGGAACGGAGCCCTGGATCACTACGCCAAAGCGCTCGCAATCGATCGGGAGTCCGCTGCAGCCGATCCCGCGAACGCGCAAGCGCTCCAGGACCAGTCGCTGAGCGAAGGCAAGTACGGATTTGTCCTGGCGAAACTTGGCAAGGCTGGGGAAGCGCTGGCGATCCTGCGGAAAGGGGTCTCGTCGCAGGAATTGCTGCTGAGCAAGGATCCGAACGACGACCTTCTGCGCGGCTTCCTGGCCAACAGTTACACCCGCCTGGCGCAATGCCTGTGGGAGTCGCAGGACACCAAAGCTGCGCTCGACTACTACCGGCGGGCGCTTGAAGCCCGGCAGAGTCTGTACGTGAAAAGCCCCGGCAACACCGCGAACCGGAGCGCTTTGGCTGAGTGCTATGTGAACTTGGGCAAGGCAGTCTCTCCGGGTAATCCGAAGGAAGCTTTGGACGATCACCGCAAAGCCATCGAACTGCTTGAAACCTTGACGGCCACGGACGTGAATAATGCGCAGCACCGTATCCGGCTGGCCAACGCCCTGACCAACGCCGCGCGCCTTCATGCCCGCCTGGCTTCGCTGGCCAATGAACCGTTGCAGTTTCAGCGGGAGCAGTGGAGCAAGGCGAGTTCTTTCTTTCAGCGAAGCCGGGATTTGTGGCTGGCATTGGAACAAGGCGGGAAACTCGTTGGGGGAGACCGGCAATGGCCCCGGGTAGTCACAAGGGAACTCGCGGCATGCGAAAGTTCGCGGGCCCGGCTGAACAAAGAATGACGGTCGCGGGCCGGCCGGCGCGCCGCTGGGCGCCGCGAATCACGTCGCGCATTTTCGCCACCAGCTTGGAGGGCAGCTAAGCCCTGGCAGGTCACTGAAGAAGCCTGCCGACCGTGCGCTTGCTCACACGCCCGGCTCAGTAACCACTCTCGAATCAGCGACCACGTTTCCGAGGCACGACCGTGAGGGAGTGCGGAGCTAAGAGCCGGTGATGAGTGCTCAAGCGACCCAGTCGAGGAACTTATACCAGGCCGCGCCCAAGGGAAGAAACCACGGGCGGCCGTTATACAGGCCAAGGGGCGCGCGGGGGAACGGGAGACCGTCGAAAGGATTGGCGTGCGCGTCGCCACAAATCACGTCAGCCATTTTTGTGCCGAGGTACGTGGCCATGGCCACGCCGTGTCCAGCATAGCCTAGCGCATAGAACAGGCCGTCGAGTTGTCCGGCGTGAGGCATGATATCGAAAGCGAAGTCGAGCGTGCCGCCCCAGACGTACTCGACCTCCACGTCGCGCAGGATGGGATAGACGCTGAGCATTCCCCGGCGAAGAATGTCCACGCTTTTACGAACGGTGTTCACCGTCTCGGGAAAGAACGCGGCACGGCCGCCGAACAGCATGCGGCGATCCGGGGTGAGCCGGAAGTAGTAGAGGAAATTCTTCGAGTCGTAGATCATGCGGCCCCGCGGGCTGACGGCACGCGCCATGTCCTCGGGCAAGGGTTCGCTGACGATGATGTACGAGCCGATGGGAACGATGCGCCATTGCAGAACGGGCGTGGCTTTGCTGGTGTAGCCGCTGGTGGCGACGAATACCGTGCCGGCGTTCAGCGTTCCGCGAGAGGTGCGGACGCGGTAGCAGAGCGCGCCATCCACGGTCTGGCGCTCGATGCTCTCGACACGTGTGCCGTCGTAGAGCTGAGCGCCGGCGCGCGCGGCCGACTGCCGCAGGCCGGCAACATAACGCGCCGGATTCAAGCCACCGCTTGTCTCATCCACCAGCCCGCCGTGGTAGATCGCGGAGCCGATCTCCTCGTGCAGATCCTTCTTCGGCACTACGCGCTGGGGATGCCGGAACTCGCGGGCTATCAGTTCGGCGCTGCGCTCGAATCCCTCGAAATGTTTTGGCTTGACGGCGACTTCCAGGTGGCCAGTGCGCGCGAAATCGCACGCGATCTCCTCTTCCGTGACAATCTGTTCGACGCAATCGATGGAAGCGAGCGATGCGGCGTAGAGGCGTCGGGCTACTTCGAGCCCATAACGTGCCATCAGCGTTTCAGGCCTTTTTTTCAGGCCTGTAAGCACCATGCCGCCGTTGCGCGAACTCGCTCCCCAACCGAAAGTCTCCGCTTCGAGCACCGCCACTCTGGCGCCGCGGCGGGCCAGGGCGCGGGCCGCGGAGAGTCCCGTGAAACCCCCGCCGATCACCGCCACATCCACGGCTTCCGGCAAGGGCGCCGACGCGTCACCCGTGGGGATGGACGTGGTGTCCATCCAAAACGGCTTTTCCTTGAGCGGCGGCAAGACCGTATGATAAATGGCCCGCGATGGAAAGTCATCGTGAAGCGGTGAGTTCCTCCGCCATTTGCAGATAGCGCTGGTGCACGCCGCGACCGATGAAATGCTCTTCCATGCAATGGAATTGCTGGGAGATCTGCGCGGCGTCCTCCTCCGACAGCAGCCGACGCGCCATCTCAAACAGGATATGGTCTTGCTTCCAAATGTGCTCTCTGAGCAAGTGGATGTAGCTCTCCGCCGAGCGTCGAATAGCGGCGACCGCCTGTGGATAGCCCCGCTCCGCGGCGTCCAGATTCCCACGAATACTGGCCAGACAAGCGCGGCCTTGCGTGTGCTCGTAGAGCATCATGCCAATAGGACCGCCATCCTTCAGAATCCCCTTCTTTTCCAGCGCCGGGAAGAGCCGCTCTTCTTCTTTGGCGTGATGGCAACCGTCGGCAAAGTTGGAGAGGAAGTCCAGGGTGCGATCGAAGAAGTCGCGCGGAAACGGCCGTTTCTCAAGCGTTAAGAGCTCCGCCTCCAGAGCTCTGAGCACGCGCTCGATGACGCGGTGCTCGTTCATCAGGGTTTCTGTAGGGTGTGGCTCGCTCATCATAGTTACCTAAGAGCGGGTGAGCACGCAACCGGCCATGGAAGATCTACTCCCCACTCCTGGCCAAAGGCACGGCTTGTCAACGGGCGAGCGGGCCAGCACCTGGACCCGCAGAGCGCCGAAGCCGTGCACCCTGCGTCAGTTCACCCAATTTCCTCGTCTTTTTTCTCCCCACCGACAGCTACGCGGGGCACCTCGTGCTCGCACCTGATTCAATCCAGGACATTTTCGATTCGCCAGCCTGTGGACCACCACATGCACGAGTCAAGGCGTGAAAGGAGGGACAAAATATGCCTGATGTAAGAGCCAGAAAGGAAGGCGCTAAAGAAGATCTGGTCCCTTGGACCGGCTTTGAGATGCCTCTCTTCCGGGGGAGCTTGTTCAGCATGAATCCACTGACCCTCATGAAACAGTTCATCGAGGACGTGGATCGGACATTCACTACCCCAACGCTAGCCACAAATGCAGGTTTCTGGTCGCCTGCCATCGAAGTGAAAGAGAAGGAGGGCAAGTTTCTGGTTACCGCGGAGCTACCCGGCCTCACTAAAGGCGACGTCAAAGTCCATGTGACAGACGAAGCCCTGATTCTGGAAGGAGAGAAGAAGCACGAGAAGGAAGAGAAGCGTGAAGGCTACTACCATTCCGAACGCAGCTATGGCCAGTTCTACCGCTCGATTCCGCTCCCGGAGGGCGCTCAGTCCGACAAAGTGGTCGCTGAGTTCACCAACGGCGTGCTGGAGGTTTCCATTCCCGTCGCGGAAGCCAAGCTGAAGCGGCGTGAGATCCCCGTGCTGGAAGGCGGCAAGGTCAAGGGTGCTGGCGGTTGAACTGGGGGTCAAAGTTCAGCCGTCTTGGCAATGAGAAGTAGTATTGTGGCGAGGCTTGTGCAAACCAACCTCGCCGTTTTTTGTCTCACCTGGAGAGCATCTGCGGCATCAAGCGCCGCTTCGCGATCTCAACCAAACATAGATAGGTCCCGCAGGCCAGCGTCAGGAAGCCGAAGTATGCGGGGGGCAGCGGCGTAAAGCCCAGCGGCCTGCCCAGCGGCGTGAAGGGGATCGCGGCGCCAAGGAGAACTATGCCGATAGTCGTCATCGCCAGCGGCCGGCTGGGACGGCTGCGCAGCGGATTTCCCATGGTACGAATCACGAAGAGCACCAGAGTCTGCGTGGCGAGCGACTCCACGAACCATCCGGTGTGAAACAGCGGCTCGCTCGCCCGGAAAAAGCGGATCAAGACATAAAACGTCAGAAAATCATAGAGCGAGCTGATGGGTCCGATGAAAATCATAAAATTCCGGATCAGGCGCACGTCCCAGCGCTGAGGGCTGCGCAGGTATGCGCGGTCGACGTTATCGGTCGGAATCGTGATCTGCGCCAGATCGTAGAGAAAGTTGTTCAGCAGGATTTGTGTGGGCAGCATCGGCAGGAACGGGAGGAAGAGCGACGCCCCAGCCATGCTGAACATATTCCCGAAATTCGAGCTGGTCCCCATGAGCAGATACTTCATCACGTTGCCCGACGCCCGGCGCCCCTGGATGATTCCTCTGTGCAGAACTCGCAGGCCGCGCTCCAGCAGGATGATATCGGCCGCGTCGCGCGCGACATCCACGGCGGTCGAGACCGAGATGCCCACGTCCGCGGCATGCAGCGACGGCGCATCGTTAATTCCATCTCCCAGAAACCCGACCACATGGCTGCGGTGCTTCAAGGCCAGAATGATCCTGTGCTTCTGGCGCGGCGACACGCGCGCGAACACGGCGGTTTCCTCAGCCACGTGCTGCAACGCGGCATCGCTCATGTGGTCCAGTTCGTCGCCGAGCACCATGGCGCCGGCGCCCAATCCCACCTGCTCGCAGATATGTTTGGCGACCAGCTCGTTATCGCCGGTCAAGATCTTCACTTGCACGCCGTCGTGTTTGAGTGAGGCGAGCACATCCGCGGCATCGGGTAACGGAGGATCGGAGAACGTTACAAACCCCGAGAGGATCAATTCGCATTCATCGGCCGCGGCATAACTGTGGAGCGTTGAGACGTCCCGGTACGCCACCGCGAGCACGCGGTAGCCTTGAGTGCTCAAGTCGCAATAAGCTTTCCGGCAAACTTCCCGTGCCGCTTCATCCAGGGGGAGCTTGGCTCCATCGGATTCGTAGGCGACGGAATGCTCGAGAATTCCCTCCGGGGCTCCCTTGGTAATCAGGAGCCGTACAGGCCGCTTCTCCACCACGATCGAAATGCGGCGGCGGTCAAAATCGAATGGAATTTCATCGCACTTCTCGTAGCCATCCGCGCCAGGGCGTTCACACTGGAGTATCGCGGTATCCAGTGGACTCCGGATGCCGGTTTCAAACTTGCTGTTGATATAGGCCAGTGTGGCCGGCCTGTCCGACGGGCGGCCCAGCGGGTCGAGCGAGCGGTCGAGGACCATATCTCCCCGCGTGAGCGTGCCTGTCTTGTCGCTGCACAGCACATCAATCGAACCGAGATTCTGAATGGCGGCCAGATGTTTCACAATCACCTTTTCCCGCGCCATTCGTACCGCGCCCCGGGCGAGTGTGACCGAGGTAATCATGGGGAGAAACTCGGGGGTCAGGCCCACCGCGAGAGCCACCGCGAACAGCAGTGATTCCAGTGCATTGCGATGAAGCGCCAGATTCACGACCACGATGAACAGGACCAGGAAAATCACGGTGCGCATGATGAGCAGCCCGAACTGCCGCAGGCCGGCTTCGAACTCCGTCTGCTCCGGACGAAGGGCCAGACGCTCGGCAATATCGCCGAAAGCGGTTGCGGAGCCGGTTGCTTGCACGAGCGCCGTGGCCGTGCCGCTGATTACGGAAGTTCCCAGGAACACCAGGTGCCTTGCCTCCGGCCCCGTGGCTGCCTCGCCGTCCGGGCGGGCGTCTTTCTCCGAGGGGGTGGATTCTCCGGTAAGGGCCGCTTGTTGGACGTAGAGATCGCGCGACGTGATTAGCCGTGCATCGGCCGGTACCAGATCTCCTGCGGAAAGGCGTACAACATCCCCGGGCACTACATCGTGCCGGTGGATCTCCTGCCATTTTCCGTCCCGCAAGACCAATGCGGTGGGCGCGACCTGATCACGCAGGCGTAAGACGGCGCGCTGCGAACGATAAGTCTGCGCGAAGTTGATGGCGATGCCCAGCACCACCACCGTGATAATGATGGCCGCATTCGCCAGTTCGCCCAACAACGCCGACGCAACTCCGGCGATCAGGAGAATGAGCACCAGCGGGTTGGCGAACAACAGCAGCAGGTCTACCAGGCCGGAGCGCGGGCGCGAGCGCGACGGGTCGTTCGGCCCAAATTGGGCCAGCCGCTGTTGCGCTTCGGCGGAAGTAAGTCCGCTCTCGGAAGCTGAGGGATCCTTGTCAGTCATTTCCAAGATAAGCGCAATGTACCATTACCGGCCGCGATGTGTGGCGGGGGGTCGTGCGCGGTTTGTGGGGACACGCTGCTCTTGTCACAATCGGCTCGGCGCCGCCGTTTGCCGCGCGGTAAGCGTCACAGCGCCTGGCTCACAACCGGCGTCGCATGGTGCTCGATGCTGATCTCGGGCCGGGCCAGGAGCGTGTTGTGGATCAGGCAGGAATGAACGGCGCGCAGGATCCCCTCATCATGTCTGGCGCTCAACTCGCCGGTCTCGACTTCAATTCGCAAATGGTCCAACCGGGCCGGTGACGTTTCCTTTTCCGCGGAGACGTGCACGGCCAACCCATTCGTGGGTAGCGATCTGGCGCGAAGATATTGGAGCGCATAATAACCCGCGCATGTTCCCAGCGATGCCAGCAGGAGGTCCGGTGGCGTCATACCAGAGTCCGTTCCTCCGTTTTCGAGGGGCTGATCGCAAATGATCTTGTGGCCGCTTGCTTCGGCTTCGAATCTGACGCCATCCAGGTGGCGCACGTAAGCGCGCATATTTACCTCCCTGCCAATGAACTCTGGCACTAGTGGCCTGTCACAGCGACAACGTGGGCATGACGGCTCCCTCACGGTCGCGGCTCAGCAAGCCACATTCCGAGCCACCCGCGTGAGCAAGCGTTTTCCGATGCTGCCTTGGTAAAGAGCATGTGACTTGCCAGGACCACCGCGCTCGCATGTATTGCTCCAGAACGAGTTAAGGTCACCGCAGGCGGCCCAGCGTTGGATTTGCGTGAATTCCCCCGGTCCCCGGAGTATTTTTCTCAGGATGCGAAAGGTTATTTCAGGCCATGCTTGGCCATCTTGTAGCGCATGCGGTCGCGGCTGATGCGGAGAAGACGCGCTGCTTGAGACTGATTTCCGCCGGCCTGCTCCAGCGCGGACACGAGCAACTGGCGTTCATGGTCTTCGAGCGACAGGCCCTTATCGGGTTCGGGAACCGTGCCCGGACCGGTACTTTCCGCCGTCCGTGCGGTTTGCGAACGAATCTGAACTGGCAGGTCAGCGACGTCGATGGTTTCGCCCATTGCCATCATGCAGGCGTTGCCCAAAGCATTTTCCAGTTCGCGCACGTTTCCCGGCCACGTGTACCGTGCCAACGCGATCTGGGCGCGCTGCGTCAGTCCCTGGATGGGCTTCTTGTACTGCTCGGCGAATTTTTGAATGAAATAGCGCTCGAGGAGCGGGAGATCCTCTTTTCGCTCCATGAGCCGCGGCGCTCTGATTTCGACCATGGAAAGCCGGTAGTAGAGATCTTCCCGGAAGCGATTTTGCCCGATCAGGGCCTGCAGGTCGTGATTGGTGGCGGCGATGACACGAGCGTCAACCTGGCGCGGCGCGAGCGACCCCACGCGCTGGATTTCCTGGTTCTGTAGTGCGCGGAGCAGCTTGGCTTGCGTGTTCATCGGCATGTCGCCGATCTCATCCAGGAACAGCGTGCCGTTGTGCGCGTACTCGAACAGGCCCATCTTGTCCTGGGTGGCGCCCGTGAACGCCCCTTTGACATAGCCGAATAATTCGCTCTCAAACAGCGTCTCGACTACCGCGGAGCAGTTGCAGACCACGTAGCGTCCGCCCGATACGGGGCTCAAGTGGTGCAGCGCGCGCGCCACCAGTTCCTTGCCGGTACCTGTCGCGCCCGTCACCAACACCGTGCGGAAATGAGGCGCCACCCGCCGAATTCGCGCAAATAGCTCCCACATGACCGGGCTGCGGCCCACGATGCCTTCGAACTGGCAGGTCGAGACCAACTCGCTATCGAGTTGTAAAGCCCGCTGCCGTTGCCGCGCGTCCTCCACCAGCTTCCGGACGCGGTCGCGCAGGATGGCGATGGAAAGCGGCTTGTTCAGGTAATCGCTGGCGCCTTTCTTGATCGCCTCCACCGCGGACTCGGTCGAGTAATGCGCAGTCATGAGGATCACTTCGATGCTGGAGTCGAACTCGACGATCCGTTCCAGCACCTCAATGCCGCTCATCTTGGGCATGACCAGATCCAGCAGCACGATGTGCGGGTGCTCGTGGAAGACGAGATCCAAGCCTTCTTCAGGATCGGTGGCGGTGAAGATGGTGAGGCCATCGCGGGCTAAAGCCTCGGTTACAAGCTCCAGGCTTTCCGGAGTGTCGTCAATAGCCACCAGCTTGATTTGGGAGTCGGGCTGTGACGTTCTGGCTGTCATGTCGTTGTGCTGTGGAACCATGCCTCAACCCCCAGACCTGGCGAGCAGCTCGGCAACCTGAGCCCGGAATTGGGGAATATTAATCGGCTTGGTGATGTAGGCGTTAAAACCGAGCGCCAGAGCTTTTTCGCGATCTCCCTGCATGGCATAGGCGGTCAGAGCCACCACGGGGAGCCGGGCAAACCCGGGGTCGGCTCGCAACTCTTGGATGACGGCGATCCCGTCCAATACCGGCATCTGAATATCCAGAACCGCGAGGTCGGGCTGGTGCTCCCGCAGTTTCTCCAGCGCCTCACGGCCATCACTCGCTTCGATCACTTCGTGATCGGCTCCTTCAAGAACTTCCCGAATCAGTTCGCGGCTGACAGCATTATCGTCAGCCACCAGGATTTTCTTCATCTACTCTGGCGATTCTACCGTTCTCCGGGCCGGCGTTTTCGTCCAGCGCCCGATTGCCTCCAGTAAAAGCTCCTTGGAGACAGGCTTGACGAGGTATTCAGCGGCGCCCAAAGCCAGGCCCTTCTTCCGCTCTTCCACCACAGAAATGATGATGACCGGAATGGCCGCGGTGGCAGGCGTGCGTTTCATCTCACGCAGCGTGTCCCAGCCGCCTTTTGCCGGCATCAGAACGTCGAGCGTCATGGCATCGGGCAGCAACTCACGCGCTTGGCGGATCGCCTCGACGCCTGAATTGGCGGTGGCGGTGCGATAACCGGCCTCTTCCAGATGGTTGACCAGCAGCTCCTGCGCGGCGCCCTCGTCCTCCACCACAAGGATGAGCGGCGCCTGGCTTGCCTCGACTTTGCCCTCGGTCTCGCCGCGACCAGCTTGAAGGGGCACGCTAAAATAAAAGCGGCTTCCTTTGCCCGGCTCGCTCTCGACCCAAATCGTGCCGCCATGATGCTCCACCAGCCGTTTGGTAATGGCCAGGCCCAGACCAGTGCCTTCGCGCACGCCCTTGGTGGTGATGCCAACCTGACGGAAACGGTCGAAAATAACTTCGTGTTCTTCGAGGGGAATCCCGACCCCGGTATCGGCTACGCAAAAGCAGGTATCGCCGCGGATCTGGCTCGTCTCGATGGAGACGCGCCCGCCCGACGGCGTGAACTTGATGGCGTTACTCAGCAAGTTGTACAGGATCTGTTTGAACCGCAGGCGGTCGGCATAGAGGGACAGGCCATCCGAAAGCGAGTTCATTACTTGCAGGTTCTTTGTGGTAGCCATGGGCCGGATGGCAGCCAGAACCTCCGTTGTCGCCTCCGCGACGTCAAAGTCCTCGTGTTTCAACTCCAGGTGTCCGGACTCGATCTTCGAAAGATCCAGGATGTCGTTAATCACGTCGAGCAGGTGACCGGCTCCCTGGCGGATGTGCCCGATAAATCGCTTTTGCTTGGTGGTAAAATCCCCCTGCTCGGCGAGAAGATCGGAGAAACCGATGATCGCGTTTAGCGGCGTCCGCAGCTCGTGGCTCATGCTGGCCAGGAATTCGTCCTTCAGACGGTTGGCCCTTTCGACCTCGCGGTTGCGCTGCTCCAGGTGATAGTTGAGGGTTTGAATCTGTTCCTCGGCAAGCTTTCGCTCGCTGATGTCGCGCACGACACAAATCACCCGGCCGCCGCTCTCGCCCTCGGCGTCGTAAGGGCTCAATATGACGTCCACCGCGAATTCCGTTCCATCGGCGCGTTTGGCGGAGAGGTCGAGTCCCGTCCCCATGGGCCGCCTCACCGGGTGGGCGAAATACTTTTGGCGATCGGCCGGGTGTGAGCTTAGAAACCGGTCGGGTATCAGAAACTCGACGGGCTTCTCGATCAATTCAGCGCGGCTGTAACCGAAGATCTTCTCCGCCTGCACGTTCACCAATACGATGCGGCCGCGACTGTCCACTTCCAGGATGGCGTCCGGCGCCGCCTCCAGCAGCTCGCGATATCTCTTCTCGATATTGGCTTCGGCGCGCGCCGCCTGCTCGCGTGCCACCAGGTGCGCTTTTTCAGCCTCGGCGCGCCGGCGATCGGTGATGTCCGCGATGACGCTGATGTTGCCCGAAATCTCTCCCTTCGCGTCACGCAGGGGCGCCGACCACACACTGACTTCGATGCGAGTCCCATCTTTGCGGATGCGGATGGTTTCGAAACCCGACAGCCAGCCACGGCCCTCCATTTGTGACTGCACCATGGAGCCGAACTCTGCTTGACGATCCGGGGGTACGGTGGGCAGCGGGCGTCCCATCACCTCGTCTTCGGTCCAGCCGAAGATACGCTGCGCGCTTCGATTCCACATCCGTACTTGGCCTTTGGGGTCCAGGGAAACGATCGCGAGGGGTGACGCTTCGACGATGGCATGCAGCTTCTCGACCACTTCCCAGAGGGTCTGATCGGAATTTTCGTGGGGGGTCAGACTCATGGAAGATGGCACCAGTGTGTGCGCCAGGAAAAGACCTTTATTATCTCTCTTCTTAGACACTGGGCACCGGGCAACGGGATTGGCGGATGACAGAGGACGCATTAGCTCGGGAGCGGCCGGGAGTGCCGGCTTTTGTGCTTTTCGAGGAGTTTGGGGACGGCTTCCAGCCCATCGTTCGCGAACTGTTCGGTGGCCACACAGTCAGGCACCTAAGCTCATGCAGACGAAGGGCCGCCAAGGGCACCCATAAATCATTCAAACAAAAAAGGCTCGGCGATGCTCGACCGAACCGGGGGTGGGTGAATTAACCCAGTGCTGGGTGGAAGTGGCAGTTTATGCGCGGCCAACCAACATCGGCCCTGCCGGGCATCGGCCGCGTTCACGCCTTCCGGTTTCGTGCCATCTGCCAGGTGCACGCTTGAGCGCAGTCCCGGCGTTCGGGCCACCGGGAACAGTCGCGCACTCGCAAATGTGTTCTACCCAGGAGCCGCATCATTGCGGCGTGCCACGCGTCCACCTTCACGTGGGCGTAGTCCTCGGTTTCGGGACAGGTAACGGTCCGCGTGCCGCTGTATTCCCCGTGCGCGCGCACTACCAGGCGCGCCAGCAGCGCGCCCACGACAATCAGGAAAAGACCGGCCAGGAGATAAGTGGCTAGCGTGATGATGAGGGCATGCCGGAAAACCTGATCAAGAGGTGTCATATCTGATGACCTCCCTCGACTCTTACCATGCATAATAAGGGCCAAGCTAGTTGCGGCATTCGCGAGGGCTTCACGACGGCGCATTGGGCCGCATGGGTCATTTCTCCGATAATTTGCGGCATTTCACTTAAGTGGATTCGCCGTATTTCCTAACTCATTTGTCGTGACAGTCTGTCGCTGGTAGCCCACTTGCATACGACTGGATGAATACCTGGTGTGGTGAGTCAGAAGTCCTTTGAAGAGGACAGTGGACGCAGTGTCGTGGCGCAGCCTCTCAGGCTGCTGACTCGTCTCGATCCTTCCGATCAAAGACGTGCCGGCACGAGTGCCGACACAGCAGGCCGAGCGCCTGCGCCACACCAGGAAGGGAGTGCGTATGTCAAAGGTAGCGGTGAAGACGGTCAACTCGGGCGAGGAGGCGATCGCTCATCTGGCTGAGCTCATGAAGTCCGCCTATGACGAAGTGCGCGAGAGGGCATACGGCCTGTTTCTCGAGAAAGGTGGCGGAGACGGTCACGACGTGGAAGACTGGCTGACCGCCGAAGGCGAGCTGCTGTATGCGCCGCAGTGCGCGATGACAGAAGACGAACACGAGATCCGCATCAAGACCGCGGTGCCGGGTTTCGCCGCCCAAGCGCTGCAGGTGAACGTTCAGCCTGAATCCATCACCATCGATGGCTACTTGGAAGCTAAAGAGGAGCGAGGGGAAGGGAAGACGCTCAGCCGGAAGAGGCTCCTCCGCCAGATCGCGCTGCCGGCTCGCATCGATCCGCAGCGCGTGAAGGCAACGCTCGACGGGGAGGTTCTCGAAGTCGTGGCGAGAAAGGAAGTCTCGACCGTCACACCGGTCGTCAAGGAGTCCAGGATTTCCCAGTCCACCGCCGCGTGAGCGGTGCGGTTGCCATCGCCAACCATGCCACGGCTTTTATGCCGCCGCGGCGACCGCGTGCTCGCCTTTCAGGGGCAGTTCGGCTTGCTGCCAGTGCCGCCAGCCCATGCTGATGCTGTGAAACACTTCGTGCGGGTCGAATGGTTTGGCCAGTACTTCGTAGCCCCCCAGATGCAGTACTTCGGACCAGAGTCCCGCATCATTGGAAATTTTTGTGGTGACGATGACGCAGGGCGGGTTTCGCTCGATCGCTGACTCGTTCAGGATATCCTTCCAGGAACCGTCGGGAAGATCGCGGTCACACACGATTACGCCGACTGGAGTCCGCCGCATCATGTGGATGGCTTGCGCCCGGCTGTAGGCTCTGTCCACCCTCCACTGGAGCCGGGCCAGGATTCGGCCCAATTCGACGTGATCCGTCTCCGAGTCGCTGACCGCCAGTATTCGCAGTTTGTTCACTTCATCTCGCTCGCCGGCTTGGCATAGGAATCTGGAAATGCGACACGTGCTATCTTCAATCGAGAAGGCATTTGGAATACCATGCTCTATCCCATGGCCATGCAGTCGGTTAGAGGCGCGCACACTCGTCGGCATTGCGTGTGATGCCCCAGCCGCTGGGCGAGTTCGCGCATTCCTGACGCGCCCTGAAGCTCAATCGCTGCATGTCCTGTCGTTTATCCGAAATCCCTGTGGAAGCCCATGTGCACCCAAACCAGCGAAAGGCCGATCCGATGCTTGAACTGCGAAAGATTCTGTTCCCGGTGGACTTCTCCGAGCGCGCGACGGCAGCAGCGCCGCATGTCGCCGCTATGGCGCAGCGCTTTAACGCCAGAGTTACGGTTCTTCACGTGATGGAGCTTCCGCCGCCGTGGTACGGCGATCTTGCTTCCGCGCAGCTCGAAACATTGGTGGATCTCAATGAGCTCAGGCGCGAGAGAAAGGCACGTCTCGACGCCTATCTGCCCAATGGGTTCGACAACCTGGACGTGGAGAGGCTCGTGTGGGACGGCGATCCGGCGCGCGTGATCACCGACTTTGCCCGCGACCAGGACGTGGACCTGATCATGATGCCGACGCGAGGGAACGGCCTGTTCCGGCGGTTGCTGCTCGGTTCGGTGACCGCCAAGGTGCTGCACGATGCCGCCTGCCCGGTGTGGACCGACGTGCATGGCGAACGCCCCGTTCCGCCGGCAGCATTCCAATCGATTCTCTGCGCCGTGGATCTCCGCGCGCAGAGTGTGCCGTCGATCCAGTGGGCCGCGGGCTATGCCGCTTTCTGCGCGACCGAGCTGGTGCTGATGCATGCCATTCCGGCTATTGCCGAACCCGGCCGGCCGGAAGAAGCCAGTTTCCGCAAGTACCTGATTGATTACGCGCGTGAATACATTGCTGACTTGCAGCGGCAGGCGGGCACACGAGCGAAGGTCGGCATCGAAGGCGGAAAAATCGCAGAAAGCGTCCGCCATGCCGCGGTCCAGCATGGGGCCGGTCTGGTGGTGATCGGCCGAGGCTCGATGGAGGAAACGTTGGGCGGATTGCGTACCAACGCTTACAGCATTATCCGGGAGTCGCCTTGCCCAGTCGTGCGCATATAGATCGGGCGGCAGCTTCCCCGCTGGCGACGGCCGGATCACCGCGGCGCACGTCGCTCGCTTCATACCCCAAGGAAACGTATATCGCGTCTTTGGCGGGGTTGTGCATTCTCCTGAGCCTTTTGCTGCGCTACGCCATGCATGCACAACCCGTCGTCTGGTCGCTTCCCCTCTGGTTGACGCTCGCGGTCGGCGGCGCCCCGCTGCTCTTCGATCTCGTGCGCCGGGTGGCCGCGCGCGAGTTTGGCTCGGACCTGCTCGCCGGCCTCTCGGTCGTCACCGCCGTTCTACTGGGCGAGTACCTGGTCGGGGCCATCGTCGTGCTCATGCTCTCCGGCGGCGCGGCGCTCGAACAGTATGCGGGGCGGCGGGCGTCGGCGGTTCTCGACGCGCTGGCCCGGCGCATGCCGCACATCGCCCACCGCAAGACGGACGACAGCCTCATGGACGTGGGGCTGGACGACATCGCCGTCGGCGACACGCTGGTGGTGCTACCGCACGAGTTGTGCCCAGTCGACGGTGTGGTCGTGGCGGGCCACGGCGTGATGGATGAATCCTACCTCACCGGAGAACCGTTCCAGATTTCGAAAACGCCCGGCGCGGGAGTGTTGTCGGGCGCCGTCAATGGCGAGACAGCGCTGACCATCGTGGCGTCGAAGTTGCCGGTCGATTCGCGCTATGCGCGCATCATGCAGGTGATGCGCGCTTCCGAGCAGAGCCGGCCGCGCATGCGCCGCGTGGCGGACCGGCTGGGCGCATGGTATACGCCGCTGGCGCTGGCGGTCGGTGTGTTCGGCTGGCTTTGGAGCGGCGATCCGGACCGCTTCCTCGCGGTAATCGTAATTGCCACGCCATGTCCTCTGCTGATCGCCATTCCGGTGGCGGTGATCGGCGGGATCGCGCTCTCCGCCCGGCGCGGAATCATCATCAAGAATCCGGCGATGCTCGAACAAATCGATTCTTGCCGCACCATCATCTTCGACAAGACCGGCACCCTGACCTACGGCAAGCCGGTCTTGACCGACATCCTTTGCGCTCCCGGATTTTCCGACGCGGAAGTGCTGCGGGCTGCCGCCAGCCTCGAGATCTACTCGCGGCACCCGCTCGCGAGCGCCATTGTCCAAGCGGCCCGCGACCGAAATCTCAAGCTCGAAGACGTCAGCCTTCTGAGTGAAAAACCCGGCGAGGGACTCCTCGGACAGGTGGATGGCAAGGCCGTCCGAATCACCGGGCGGCGGATACTCGCGGGCCGCGGTCTCGCCCCGCCGCTTCCACCAGTTGGCGCCGGTCTCGAATGCCTGGTGTTCATCGACGAAGTCTTTGCCGCGGCGTTCCGTTTCCACGACCAGCCCCGCACCGAGACCCACTCATTCGTCCATCACTTGAAGCCGCGGCACAGCGTCCACAGAGTCATGCTGGTTTCCGGAGACCGCGAATCCGAGGTTCGCTATTTCGCCGGCCAGGTCGGCATCGCCGAGGTGCATTCGGGAAAAAGCCCGGAAGAGAAAGTCGCGATCGTGCGCGAAGAGACCCGGCGGGCGAATACCCTGTTCGTCGGCGACGGCATCAACGACGCTCCCGCCATGCAGACCGCCACCGTTAGCGTGGCCTTCGGCCAGTCGAGCGAGATCACTATCGAAGCCGCCGATGCGGTGGTGCTCGATCCCTCATTGAGCAAAGTCGATGAGCTGATTCACATCGGCCGGCGCATGCGCACAATTGCGCTCCAAAGCGCCGTGGGCGGCATGGCGCTGAGCATCCTCGGCATGCTGGCGGCCGCCGCCGGTTATCTCCAGCCGGTAGCCGGCGCCGTCACGCAGGAGATCATCGATCTCGCCGCGGTGCTGAACGCCGTGCGCGTTTCTCTGCCGACTGAGGATTTGACGGATTTCTGAGCGTTATTGCCCGCCGGAATCCCGCCGCAAACACGTGCGCACGGAAACCTCGTACAGATAGAACGTTAGACCTTCCGAAATAGCTGGATCTCGCTTTCTATTAGTACGATTTAGCACTTATTTATCATTGACAACATCTCGTACTTAATGTATTTAATCGAAATACGCCGGTTTGTCAAAAGCGGATGGAACGCTTGCGATTCCTGAGGCGTAGGAGGTTCTGATGGCAAATGAACAATTACACGAGGCTCTTCGTTTTCGTCCATGGCCGCCCGGAGATCCGTGGGTCTTAGTAGAAGCGGTTCTTCGCGAGGTGGATGGCCCGCAGCAGAAACAGGTGATGGGTCTTGCCCTGGAGTCGGTCGCCGCAACACTGCAAGCAAATCTCAAGCTCGTAGACGGTCTCCGCCAGATTGTCGGCGGGGCACGGGCCAAGTAGACTGCTCATAACCCCGGGGACATCGGTACTCCCGGTGTCCCGGTTTTCAACTACATCGCTGGTAGCGGAGGACCTTTTTTATGCCATCTGACCAACTTACGATCCTCCAGGGGGGAGGTCTATCACAGGGCGATCGCAATACATCGCGTCCGGTGATTCTCATCGGTTTTCAGCGGCAGTCGAATCTCGGTGTGGGATACCTGGCATCGACGTTGCGCCGGGCAGGTTACTCCGTCGAAGTCTTCGACTATGAGCGCGACCGTGCGGATATCCTCGCCGCCGCCCTCCGACTTGATCCCATTCTCATCGGTTTCTCCCTGATCTTCCAGTCCTATGTCACGCATTTCGGCGCCTTAATGAGCTATTTGCGCGAAAATGGCATTCATTGTCACTTCACGATGGGCGGTCACTTCCCGAGCCTCAGTTACGAGCGGACCATCGAGCTCCTGCCGGAACTCGACAGTGTCGTGCGTTTTGAAGGCGAAATGACATTGCTCGAACTAGTGGACTACCTTGGCACCGGACGGGACTGGCACGCCCTTCAGGGAATCGCCTATCGCGATCGGGACGGTGTAAAAGCAACCGAAATGCGCGCGCTGATCCACGATCTGGATCAACTGCCCTACCCGGAGCGTACTTTCAACCGGAACGCAGTTTTGGGACGCCATGCGACGCCGATGCTGGCTAGCCGTGGTTGCGCTCGCACTTGTTCCTTCTGCTCGATTCACATGTTCTACCGCACCGCGCCAGGCAAAGTCGTCAGGACCCGCAACCCTGCCGAGGTCGTAAGGGAAATGCGATTCCTGCTCGAAGAACACGGCATCACTGTCTTCTTGTTTCAGGATGACGACTTCCCTCTGTTCGGCCCCGTGTGGAAAAAGTGGACCCGGGAGTTTCTCGCGGAGCTCCATCGCAACAGTCTGCCCGGTAAAGTGGTATGGAAGATCAACTGCCGCGCCGATGCGGTCGATCCTGAGCTGTTTGTCGAGATGCGGCGTGCCGGCCTGCACATGGTGTACATGGGACTGGAGTCCGGCACCGAAGAGGGCCTCAAGACTCTGCATAAGCAGATCACGGTGGAGCAGAACATTCGCGCTGTAGAGCTCCTCAAACAAATCGGGGTCCGCTTCGAATTCGGATTCATGTTGCTCGATCCTTCGAGTACGTTCGAATCCGTGCGCGCCAACCTGCAGTTCCTTCGAACCATCATCGGCGACGGAAGCGCGGCCGCAGGCTTCGGCCGCATGGTGCCCTACGACGGAACTCCGATCAAAGACGAGCTGCAGAGGACGGGACGTCTTCGTGGCGACGTCTCCAGACCCGACTACGACTTTCTCGATCCCCGTCTAAACGATTTCTACAACGAAATCATTCGCATGGTGAATGTCACCGGTTGGACCCACGGCTACGGCGCTCTTTCCCCTGCGCTGAACTTCGCCTGGGAAGAGCTCTCCATTCTTGAACAACTGTTCCCCGCCATTCCAGGCTTTGACGATTACCATCGGGCTATCCAGCAAATCACCAGCGAAAGCAACCTCGCGCTGATCCAGATCGTCGAGGACCTTTCCTATGTCTTCTCAGAAGGAAGAGCCAACCCCTGGTCCGTCAATGAGCTTCGGTCACGCAGTTCCGCCTTCACGAATCGCCTCATCACAACGCGCGACGATTTCATTCTCCTCAACCAGGACCAGCTTCTGGAATCGCTGCAAGCCGACTCCCAGCCAGCCTGCGCCTAAGAGGATTGGGCTGGGCATGCGATCAAAGATTGCCGTCTTGTGGTCGTGTGAAAGGCTGATGGCCATTCTTGCAGCCAGGGGCAACTCCGAAGTGTCTGCCGAAAGCACAGTAGACGACAAGGAGCGGTTATAGTCAGCAGCGGCCGTGCTTCACTGAGCCGGAAATTCCGACAAGGCGCGATCGTTCCGCCGCTGATCGCGAAATGATTGTGGTGTCATGCCATTCCAACGCTTGAAGGCGCGGTGAAACGCCGCGGGCTCTGAATAACCGAGCAGGTAAGCCACTTCGCCAATCGAGAGAGTCGGATTATTCAGGTATTCGCCGGCGGCATCGCGGCGTGTCAGGTCGAGCAACTGCTGATAGGAGAGCCCAGCGCCGGCCAGGCGGCGCTGCAGCGAGCGGGTGGAGGTGGCAAGCGCTCGCGCCACGCTCTGAATCTCTGTATCGCCCTTGGCGATGCGCGAGGCGAGCACGTGGCGAACTTCGAGCGCCAGCGTGTCCGTCTCAGGTATTCGCGCGGCAATCCCAGCGGCGTGCTGTTCGAGTACGCTGCGCAGAACGGGGTCGCGCCGCCGCAGAGGAAGCTCCCACGCCTCTCGCGGGAGTGTGAATCCGTTCCAGGATGAATTTGTGTGGACCGGGCAACCCAGCACCTGTTCGATCTCGGCGGGATCATCCGGGGAATGGGAAAAGTTGACGGAGGTGATGTTCAAGTGGCCCTCCGTCTCTTCGCGCAGGTGCAGCACCGCCAGCGTCACCGCGAATTCCATCGTGAAGGTGTTCTGCGGACTGTCATACAACACTCGGATTGGATTCTCGTCCTCTCGCGGGCAAAGAGCGTAGGGAGCGCCAGTGAGCCGGAGGTAGCGCGCCAGTTGCTTGAGGCCGGAGCCGACTGTTTCGGAAGTGATGACCAGATAATCGACGAGCGGGAAGGCGCCCATGGGTGTCTCGGCCGCCAGCCGCACCGCAAAGTTCTTGAGGGGCCGTTCTTTCATGGCTGCCGCAAAAATCGCCCCGGTCGCGGAACAAGCGATGCGGGCATCCGGATCGGCGAGGTCTGACCGGCGAACTCCGGCGCTCGCGAGCAGCGATTCCGTATGGTAACCGAGCCGCTCCAGAGCCTTGACGAATACCCGAACCACGTCACCAGGGTGCGTGGGGGTGACCGGTGCGCCGCCCGGATCTGAGCTTCTGGCGCGATTTGTCAATTTGTTGGCACGCGCGGTCATAGCGGCCTGAACGGTTCTGCTGCAATATTTTCTCATGAGCGTTGCCTGGCCTCAACCATAGATACGGCTCGGCAGCCATCTTGAGGAGGCAGTGAGATGCAAACAACTACGAAGACTCTTGTTACCTTAGCGGCGCTGATGCTTCAGGCGCCGTTGCAGACCGTCGCTGCGGAGAAAACGCGACCCGATCCAGCGATTGAGAAAACCGCCGGCGCTTACCTCAAAGCCGTGCTGGCCGGGGATGCCGCCGGTGTTGGCGCCACTTTTCGCGACGATGCGGTGGAGATGCCGCCATGCCGTCCGCTGCTCAAAGGGCGAGCGGCGATCGAACAGTATTATCGTGGACTCTTCGAGGGACCGGTGAAGATCACCGAGTTCACGTTCTCGCATCTGGAGACAGTGGCGGCCGGCGATGTTGGCTACACGACCGGTACTTACAAACAGAAACTCTTGCCGAAGTCAGGCCAGCCGATCGATGATTCGGGCAGCTTCGTCGTGATTGTGAAGCGCGAGGCCGGTGTTTGGAAAGCTGCGTACGTGATCCATAACAGCGATCGTCCGCCAGCCATGCCGGGTAGTCCCGCGGTGGCTCTGGTCTCGCCATTCACTCCGCTGATGAACGACTACGCTGAGCTAGGCTCCGAGTGGGTGGTCCGGCTCGGATGGCTGCTACTGGGGTGTGCCTGTGTCGGGGTAATCGCCTGGCTGATCCGCGCAGTCTTTCCCCGAGACGCGGCACGATCCAGGCCGAAGTTTGCACCTTTACAGCGGCAGAATAGAATAGGAACGAACCGAATACCAAACGAAGGGGAGACTCAGCCGTGGCAACCAGCACCATGCAATCCAACCAACAGCCCGGCATCAGCCGGTGGTGGCGGGTAGTGGGCGGACTGTCCATGAATCTGGCGCTGGGCACTCTCTACGGTTGGAGCGTCTTCGTGGCTCCGCTGGAAAAACAATTCGGGTGGAAGCGCGCCGACACCTCGATGGTCTTTACTATCGCGGTGATGGTGTTCGCGCTTACCTTTGTGGTGGCCGGGCGTATCCAGGACAAGATCGGCCCCCTCTACTGTTCCCTGGCGGGCGGAATCCTGGTAAGCCTGGGTTTCTATCTGTGCTCTTTCACCACCAGTCTGACGTACCTCTTCATATGCTTCGGCGTGATTGGTGGTCTGGGCAACGGATTTGGCTATGCCACACCGATTCCCGTTATGGCCAAGTGGTTCCCTGATAAACGAGGCTTGGCAGTTGGCTTGGCGGTGGGCGGTTACGGCGCGGGCTCGGCGATCTTCGGTCCACTGTCGCAATTGAAGCTGATCCCGAACTACGGCCTTCCAGCTACGTTTCAAATCTTGGGTGCGATCTTCTTTGTCATGACAATGGTCGGCGCCCTCTTGCTGAAGAACCCACCGGCAGGTTACCGGCCCGCGGGATGGGCTCCAGCAGCCACTTCCAAACACGCCGCCACTTTGCGCGAGTTCAGCCCCGGCGAAATGCTCCGTACGCCCACGTTTTACTTGATGTGGGTGGGCTATGCGTTGGGCTGCTCGGCGGGTCTCATGGTTATTAGTCAACTGGTTCCATTTGCCAAGAGCGTCGGGATTGCGGCCGCGGCGTTGTCGACCATGACGCTGGTGGTGGGCGCGTTCGGCAATGCCTCCGGCCGCATTCTGTCGGGTTGGATGTCGGACAAGCTGGGCCGCATCAACGTCCTGCGTACCATGATCGGAATCTCCATGATCGCCATGCCGGCGCTGTACGCGGTCGGGAGCAACGTGGGCGCGTTGTATCTGGCGGTATTCGTAGTCTACTGGTGCTATGGCACGCAACTCTCGGTGAACGGCGTTGCCGCCTCGGACTTGTGGGGCACAAAGAACGCCGGCATCAACTACGGTTTGCTATTCACGGCGTGGGGCGTGGCCGGCATCATCGGTCCGCGCATCGGTGGAGTGTTGTATGACCGGTATCATAATTACCAGGCAGCCTTTTACACGGCGGCCGCTCTGGCCGCGGTAGCGCTGTTATGCGAGTTGTTGGTCCAGCGCCCGGCCGTCGTCCCGACCTACTCATCGGGCCCAGCCGTCGACAGGAAACCAGCCTAGTCAAGTATGCTCCGGCGTGAGTTTTTGCGGGTGGCGGGAGCCGCGGCATTGGCGGGCAAGCCGGCGTCGGTGCTGGTGCATGAGCATGTCCTGGTCGATTTCGTGGGCGCCGATCAGATACGGCCGGGGCGGTACGACCGTGACGAGGTGTTTCGCATCGCGCGGCCCAAGCTCGAAGAAATCAGACAGTTGGGGTGCCGGCGGCTGCTCGAATGTACGCCGAACTTTCTGGGGCGGGATCCGGAACTGCTGGCGCGGCTGTCCGATGCCGCGGGTCTCGAGATCTGGTCGAACACCGGTTTATATGGTGCGGCGGACCATAAGTTTGTCCCGGCGTTTGCCCGAAGCGAATCGGCTGTGCAGCTCGCGAAACGGTGGATTGCGGAGACGCGCGAGGCTTGGCGGCCGCGGTTCATCAAGATCGGCGTCAATCGCGGGCCGCTCGATGAGATAGACCGCAAGCTCGTACGAGCCGCGGCGATCGCCTCGCGCGAAACCGGCTTGACGATTGCTTCGCACACCGGCGACGGGGCTGCCGCGGTCGAGCAACTGGAGATCGTCACTGCCGAGAGGGTGAGTTCCGGGAAGTTCGTCTGGGTTCATGCTCAGAATGAACGGGATCACGGTCTGCACGAGAAAATCGCGCGGGCGGGGGCGTGGGTGGAGTTCGACGGGATCGGGCCGAAGACGGCCGAGTTCCATCTCGAGTGCGTTCGCTTCATGGCGGCGAAAGAGTTGCTGAAGCGAACTCTACTCTCCCAGGACTCGGGTTGGTATCACGTGGATGAGCCCGGCGGCGAGTTCCGCGGGTACACGTACCTGTACACCGATTTTCTGCCGCGACTCGAGCCGACGGAGGTTCCCATGCTCATGTGGGAGAACCCGCGAGCGGCTTTCGGGGCTTAGTATTACTTCGTTAAGTATCTATGGTGCTCGCACGGGCCCGCCACAATAGCAGCAC
>JBGPKX010000030.1:0-24388 GCA_041486185.1 Bryobacteraceae bacterium
CCCGCCGCCCCCGCCGCCCCTCCGACCCCCCCCCCCCACACCGACCACCACGCGCTCGCTATCGATGGGCGCGCGGATGCGGATGAACGCGCCCAGTGTGCCCGTGAAAGTGGGGGCCGGCAAGAAATACGGCAGGCTGGCATCCACGCGATAGTAGACGCAAGCGAAGTAGTGACCGAACTCGTGGGCCAGCAGGATGGCCAGCAGGGTGAGCGAAAACGGAAGTCCGGGAAGCAGCAGCGCCGGATTCCGCCAGAGCAGCGTAAAGGCGGCAATGTCGCGCTCCAGATCGAAGGACGGCAGGTTGCGGTCGAAGTTGGCCTGCATGCGGGCACCGACGATGGATGTGCTGGCCAGCGTTAATGCGAACATCAGCGCGTGCAGCCAGTAACGCTGCCGGGGCCTCGCCGGAGCGAGGACGTGAGAGCGAACACCGTTCGTCGCGGCAGAAGAATAGTATGCCGGTGAGAGATCCTGCGAGGACACGATGGATCCGTTACGGACTAATTACTGCAGAGTTTGCAGCTCCTTGCCGGGTTTGAACCGGACAGCTTTTCCAGGAGGAATGGAAACCTCCGCGCCAGTCCGGGGATTCCGGCCGATGCCCGTTTTACGAGGCTTCACATTGAAGACGCCGAAGCCGCGCAACTCGATGCGGTCGCCATGCTCGAGCGCCTTCTTCATGGTTTCAAAAACGGTCTCGACCGCCATCTCCGCCTTGGTCTTGGTGATGCCGGTTCTGTTGACTACTTCGTTGATGATGTCCAGCTTGATCAAAGCACCCTCCCCTACACAAGGACAACATCATGATAAGATTAGGCTTAACAACATGTCAAGCAAGGCCCCGGCATTGGCTTCCCACCGCGTCGATAAAGCCGAGTTTTGCCGCACCTGCGCGAAGTTTCCAACGGGAGTCACGATTGTGACGGTTCTCGACGCCGATGGCAGTCCGCACGGCATGACAGCCAGCTCGTTTACTTCGGTTTCGCTCGATCCGCCGCTGGTGCTGGTGTGCGTGGACCATCGCGCCAAGGTGCTGGAACATTTCCGGCGATGCGAGCACGTGGCCATCAACGTTTTGAGCGAGGGGCAGCATGATCTTTCGGCGCACTTCGCGCAGAGCGGGCAGAACCGGTTCGATGGCCTCGAATGGCACGCGGGGCATAACGGCGTACCGCTGATTCCGGACGTGCTGGCAGCGCTCGAGTGCGGCATGCATCGTCTGGTGGATGCCGGCGACCATGCGATCCTGATCGCCGAAGTGCTGCGCGTGAGCTATCGCGAGGGCCGGCCGCTGGTTTACTACGGCAGCGGATACCACAAGCTGGACGGAGCGAACGGCGGCTAACGTTGCTCGAAGCGGTGTGGACCGGCGAAGTTTCTGTATCCTGGTAGCAGGCGCAGGCGGTCTGGCCGGCGTTTTTTCCGAGTTCCCAATCCATGTCTGTTAACGGCGAAATCAATCCGCTTCTCGAGATCAATTTTCAGATTCCGTTCGACCACATTCGCGCGGAGCACGTGGAGCCGGCGGTCAACCAACTGCTCGCGGATGCGCAGGCGCGGCTCGAGGCCATCGCCAAAGAGCAGGCGCCGCGCACCTTCGATAACACGATGCGCGCGCTCGACGGGATGACGGAGCGGCTGGATTTCGCGATGTCGGTGGTGAAGCATCTCGAATCCGTCGCCACCTACCCGGAGCTGCGAGCGGCGTACAACGCGGTGCAGCCGCTGGTGAGCGCATTCTATTCGGGCATTCCTTTGAACGAAGGACTCTGGAAAGCCGTGCAGCAGTACGCGGACACCGGCGAGGCCAAGGCGCTGACGGGGACGGCCAAACGATTTCTGACGAAGACTCTGGAAGATTTCCGGCGGCACGGAGCGGAGCTGGATCGGGCAGGGAAGGCACGCCTCGAAGCGCTGGACGTCGAGCTGAGCAAGCTCACGACTAAGTTCGCCGAAAACGTGCTTGATTCAACCAACGTGTTCGAGCTCGTTATCACCGATGAGGGCAAGCTGGCAGGACTGCCGCCGACGGCGATTGCCGCAGCCCGCGCGAGCGCCGAGTCCAAAGGCGTGAAAGGCTGGCGCTTCACGCTGCAGGGGCCGAGCTATCTCGCGCTGATGACTTATCTGGACGATGCCGGAATCCGCGAGCACGTCTACCGCGCCCACAGCACACGCGCCACCAAGGGCAGTCACGACAATCGCGAACTGATCAGCCGGATTCTCCGGTTGCGACGCGAGCGCGCCAATTTACTGGGGTTTGCGAATTTCGCCGATCTGGTACTGGAAGATCGCATGGCGCACTCGGGTGAGCGCGCGCAGAAGTTTCTGGCAGAACTGAAGGAGAGAACCGAAGCGCGGTTCGGGGTGGAGAACAAAGAACTGGCCGCGTTCCGCCGCCGCATCGAAGGGTCGAATGCGCTCGAGCTCGCGCCATGGGATATCGGCTACTACGCCGAAAAGCAGCGCCAGGCTCTTTACGATTTTGACGAAGAAGCGCTGCGCCCGTACTTTCCTCTGGAACGCGTGGTTGCAGGATTGTTTGAAACAGTGGAGCGGCTTTATGGGATTCGCGTGGCGGAGCAACCGGGCGCGCCGGTGTGGCATCCCGATGTGAAGTACTACGGAATCCACGATCAGGACGGTACCCTGCTGGGTGCGTTTTATGCCGACTGGCACCCTCGCGAGACCAAGCGGGGCGGCGCGTGGATGGACGCCTTCATCACCGGACTCCCGGCAAGGGACGGGTTCAAGCCGCATCTCGGCCTGATGTGCGGCAATCTGACGCCGCCAGTGGATGGGCGCCCGGCGCTGCTGACGCACCGCGACGTGCAGACCATTTTCCACGAGTTCGGCCATCTGCTGCACCACTGCCTGAGCCGGGTGGAGCTGCGCAGCCTGGCGGGCACCAGCGTGGCGTGGGATTTCGTGGAACTGCCTTCGCAGATCATGGAAAACTGGTGCTGGGAGCGCGAGGCCCTGGATCTTTTCGCGCGCCATTATCAAACCGGCGAGCCGATTCCCGAGGACCTGTTTCAGAAAATGAACCGCGCGCGTAATTTCCGAAGCGCCAACGCGCAGATGCGGCAGCTCGCCTTCGGTTTTATCGATCTGTCGCTGCACACCGGCTATGCGCCGCCCAAGGATGGGTATGTGATGGACTATGCGCGGCGAATTCTGCAGGAGTTCTCGCCCGCTCCGCTGCCGCCGGATCATGCCATGATCGCGGGATTCACGCATTTGTTCGCGAGTCCGGTGGGCTACGGCGCCGGCTACTATTCGTACAAGTGGGCCGAAGTGCTGGATGCCGATGCGTTCACGCGATTCCGGGAGAGTGGAATCTTCAGCCGGGAAGTGGGCCTGGAGTTTCGCGAAAAGATTCTGGCCCGCGGCGATAGCGAAGACCCTGCGGAACTGTACCGCGCGTTCATGGGACGCGATCCGGACTTGAATGCATTGCTCGAGAGATCGGGCCTGTTTTCGCCGACGAGCGTGTGATGCGTGCATTGTGTGTGATGGGCGTGCTCGCGATGCTGTGCGCGTGCGGCAGCGCGCCGCCGGCCCTACCAACTCAAAGCGCTCCCGCTGCAGCGCTCGCGAAGCCGGTGGATGAGCAGCGGCGATTTCCATCGGCCGATCAGACGAACATGCGTCTGGTGGACGATCACGTCCTCGGCAAAGATTTTCTCCCGGGCGGCAATATTGCGGAGTACCGGCACAAAGGGAAAACGTACCAGCAGTTTCTGGTGCACGCGAAATCCGCGGAAGCCGCCGCGCTGCTGATGTTCGACTTCAAGGGCCACCTGCGCGACGCGAAATATCTGCCGCATATGGGCGGGTACTTCGGATTGGACGGCGCGACGCCGGTCTACATGTTTCAGAAGGGCGCGTTCCTGGCCGGACTGGTGGGACTGCCGGAAAAAGAAGCCGACCCGCTGGCGCGGCAGTTCGCGGCGCGGCTGAACTAATTCTATTCCACAGCCACCCGCACCAACTGCTTCCCCGTATTTTCCCCTTGCAGCATGCCGATGAACGCGCGCGGCGTATTTTCGATGCCGTCAACGAACTGCTCGCGGTATTTCAGTTTGCCCTGCCTCAGCCATTCAGCCAGTTGTCTCAGTCCCTCGGCGTAACGGGACGCGAACTGAAACACCAGAAAGCCTTCGGCGCGCGCTTGCTTGACGATGAGGTGCCAGAGCAACCGCGGGCCAGTCTCGGGCTTTTCGGCATTGTATTGGGCGATCTGGCCGCACACAACGATGCGCGCGCCGACGTTGATCAGCCGGAACACGGCATCGGTGATGGCGCCGCCGACGTTATCGAAATAGACGTCGACGCCGTCCGGGCATAGTTCCTGCAGTTTGGCGACGTAATCCTCCGTGGTTTTATAGTTGAATGCGGCGTCGAAGCCCAGTTCGTCGCGGAGCCACGCAACTTTCTGATCGCTACCGGCAATGCCGACGACGCGGCAACCCTTGATTTTCGCAATCTGTCCCACGATGGAGCCAACCGCACCGGCCGCGCCCGAGACCACCACCGTTTCGCCCGCGCGTGGCTTGCCGATATCCAGCAGGCCGAAGTACGCGGTGAGCCCGGGCATGCCGATGATGCCGAGTGCGGTCGAGACAGGCGCGAGTTTCGGATCGAGCTTGCGCACGCCTTTGCCGTTCGAGACGGCATACTCCTGCCAGCCGAATAAGCCTTCGACAAAATCACTGGCGGCAAATCGGGGGTTTTGCGAGGCGATGATTCTTCCAACCGCTGCGCCGCCCATCACTTCGCCGATCTGTACGGGCGGAGCGTAGGATTTCACGTCGTTCATGCGGCCACGCATGTAGGGATCGACGGAAACATAAAGCATGCGCACCAGGATCTCGCCTGGCCCCGGCTGCGGAATGGGCGACTCGACCAGCTTGAAATTCGATTCCTTGGGCATCCCCGTAGGGCGCGTGGCCAGGGTGATTTGCTTATTTGTTTGCGGCATACTTTCTCAGCTCCAGCTTGGCCACGTCCTCGCGATGCACTTCATCCGGGCCATCGGCGAGGCGGAGAGTGCGGCTGTTGGCCCAGGCGGCAGCGAGTCCGAAATCGTCCGACACACCGGCGCCGCCGTGCGCCTGAATCGCCCGGTCGAGCACGCGCAGCGCCACGTTGGGGGCCACGATCTTGATCATGGCGATCTCGGTGCGCGCGGCTTTGTTGCCCGCGGTGTCCATCATCCACGCGGCCTTGAGCGTCAGCAGGCGCGCCTGGTCGATTTCGATGCGCGAGTCGGCGATGTCCGCGCGTATGGTGCCGTGCTCGGAAAGCTTGCGTCCGAACGCGACGCGCGACTCGGTGCGCCGGCACATCTCCTCGAGCGCACGCTCCGCCACACCGATGAGCCGCATGCAATGGTGTATGCGGCCGGGGCCCAGACGGCCTTGCGCGATTTCGAAGCCGCGGCCCTCGCCGAGCAGGATGTTCGAAGCGGGCACGCGCACGTTGACGAAATCGATTTCGCCGTGGCCGTGCGGGGCGTGATCGTAGCCGAACACCGGCAGCATGCGCCGGATGGTGACGCCCGGCGTGTCCAAGGGGACGAGAATCATGGATTGCTGTTTGTGACGCGCCGCCGAGGGATCGGTCTTGCCCATGAAGATGGAGATTTTGCAGCGCGGATCGCCGGCGCCCGACGACCACCACTTGCAGCCGTTGATCACGTACTCGTCGCCATTTCGGACGATGCTGGCGCGGATATTGGTGGCATCCGACGACGCCACATCCGGCTCGGTCATGCAAAAGCAGGAACGCATTTCGCCGGCGAGCAGCGGCTTGAGCCACCGTTCTTTCTGCTCGTCGGTGGCGTAACGGGCCAGCACTTCCATATTGCCGGTGTCCGGCGCGGAGCAATTGAACACTTCCGGCGCTAATGGCGAGCGGCCCATGATCTCGCACAGCGGGGCATACTCGAAGTTTGTCAGACCGGCGCCATACTCTTTGTCCGGGAGGAACAGATTCCACAAACCGGCCGCGCGCGCCTTGGGTTTCAATTCCTCGATGATGGCGGTGGGCTGCCAGCGATCACCGACTGCGATTTCCTCGTGATAGCGCTTTTCGTTGGGATAGATGTGCTGGTCCATGAACGCGCGCAGACGAGTTTCGAGCTCACGGACGCGAGGGGAAAATTCGAATAACATACAGGATGTTTGCAACAATACCACATGGTCTCGACGTGCGAATTGGAATCATAGGTGCGGGTGGGGCGGCGCGCGGCATTCACCTGCCAGGCTTCAGGCTCTGCGCCGATGTTGATGTGGCAGTGGTGTGCGATGCCGATCCAGATGCCGCGCGCGCGTTGGGCGTGCCGGAGACGTGCACGGATTATCGGGATGTGCTGAGACGCGCGGACATCGATGCCGTGGTGGTGGCCACGCCCAATTTTATGCATCGCGAGATCGTGCTGGCGGCGATTGCGGCGGGCAAGCACGTGCTCTGCGAAAAGCCGCTGGCGTTGAATCGGGAAGCCGCGGAAGAGATGCTGCGCACGGCTGTACGCGCCGGACGCGTGCACATGACGGCGTTCACATATCGGTTCACGCCGGCAATCCAGTACGCGCGGCAGCTCATCGAACAAGGAGAGTTGGGCCAACTGCGTACCGTGCGCGCGGCGTACCTGATGGCGCTCGCCGGGCACACGCTGGGATGGCGCTCGGAGAAGCGCCTCGCGGGTTCGGGCGTGCTGGCGGACATCGGGTCGCATCTGGTGCACATCGCGCAGTTTTTGGCGGGCGACATCCGCGCTTTGGCGGCGGCTGAGCGGAGGTTCCGCGACGATCCGGCATCCGATGTCGAGGACTGGATCGCTTTTTTGGCGGAGTTTGCCAACGGCGCGAGCGGCACGTTCGAGATTTCGCGCGTAGCGCCCGGCCGCGGCGCGGGCATCACCGAAGACATCTTTATCGAGCTGTACGGCACCAAGGGCGGCATCGTCTTTTCTCTGCAGGACCCGTGGGGATTGATGGCGGCGCTAGGCGAAGACGGGATCGATCCCACGCGCCCGCTGCGACATTACGAAGTTCCGCGAGAACAACTGAAGCTCGCCGGCTCGCCACGTGACGTGATGGCGCACGACCGGCGATGGGGCTATCGCTACGATCAGGCGTTTCAGTTTGTAGAAAGCGTGAAGCTGGGACAGGCGCGCGCGCCGTCATTTGCCGATGGCGTGCGCTGCCAGGCCGTGCTCGATGCTGCCCTTCGATCGGCGAGTGAAAGATGCTGGGTGGAGGTGGCGTGATGCGCGCGTGCTGGTGCGTCGTCGCCATGATGGTGCTGGCCGGATGCGGGAATGAGCCGCCAGCGCTCACCATCGCCATCAATGCCGGCGTCGAGGGCGATGCTCTCAAGGCGGCGGCCGCTGAATGGGGCGCGCGCAATCGAACGCGCGTGGATATCGTCGAGCTGCCTTACGCCAACCTGTTCGAGAAAGAGCTGCTCGATCTTACCAGCCGCACCGGCGCGTACGACATCATCATGATGGACGACCCGTGGTTTCCGCGCATGGCGGAGAACGGGCAGCTCGCGCCGCTAGAAAAGCAGCCCGATGCCGACTTCCTCACAAGCTGCCTGGACGTGTGCCGGGAGCCGTACAGCACGGGCGCCTTTTACGCCTTGCCCTACGTGGGAAATTCGCAACTCTTTTTCTATCGCAAAGATCTATTCGACAAACACGGCATGGCGGCGCCGGCGACCTGGAGCGAGGTGCTGGCGGCGGGCAAGAAGATCGGCGCGGCGGAAAAGATGTTCGGCTACGTAATGCGCGCAGCGCCGGGAAACGCCGTGATCACGGACTTCATGCCCCTGTTTTGGGCGTTCGGCGCGGAGATGTTCGATAGCAGCGGGCGCGCATCCGTCGCCAGTCCGGAAGCTATCGAGTGCGTGCGGTTCATGCTGGAGCTCGGGAAATATTCTCCGCCTGGATACACCGGATTCAATGCCGACGAAGTTTCGGGACATCTGCTGCAATCCACCGCCGTAATGAGCATCAACTGGCCGGCGTGGATCGCGGCCATGGACGATCCGGCGCGCTCGAAAGTGGTGGGCAAGATTGCGTTCACACAAGTGCCGTCGGCCGGCCGGAAGGGCGTTGCGGAACTGGGGGCCTGGCTGCTCGCCATTCCAGCGGGATCGAAGAACAAGGCACGCGCGGCGGATTTCCTGTTCTGGGCGACGACGCCCGAGCAGATGAAGGAGGCGGCGTTGAGAGGCAATCCGCCGACGCGGCGCAGCGTGTTCCTGGACCCCGAGCTGCGCGCCCGCTTCCGGGCATTTCCCGCGCAATTGGCATCACTCGAAACCGCGCGCCCGCGGCCCCGCACACCGCTGTGGAACGAAATAGAGAACGCGTTCGGCATCCGTATCTCGCAAGCCAATGCGGGAAGCATCAGCCCGCAAGAGGCTTTGCAGCGCGCCAACCAAGAGATAGAAGCCATCGTGCAGCGCGCGAAATGATACGGAACTTGCAGCGTTCGTTGCCGGGCGTACCGTGGGTAGCGCCCGCGGTCTTACTGCTGCTAACTTTGACCATTTACCCGCTGATCTATTCGGTGAAGGTGAGTCTTACCGGACCGGCGGGCTTCAGCCTGGCACACTACGCGCGGCTGGTGCAGGACCGTTTTTTCCTGCAAGCCCTGACGCAGACTCTGCTGTATACGGCGGTCGCCCTGTCGATTGAGTTCGTCCTGGGATTCGCGCTGGCCTTGCTGATCGATTCCCTGGCCCACGGCCGCGGGTTCTTCCGCGCGGGATTGCTGGCGCCCATGCTGCTGCCGCCGGTGGTGGTGGCGGTAATCTGGCGCTTGATTTACAACCCGCAGTTTGGCGTGTTGAACGGCATGCTGCGCGGATTCGGCGTGAACACTTCCGCACTCACCTGGACATCGGGCGAAGGTAGCGCGCTCGCGTCGGTGATTCTCGTGGATGTCTGGGAATGGACGCCGTTTCTGTTTCTGCTGTTGAGCGCCGGATTACAGGCACTTCCACAAGAGCCGTTGGAAGCGGCCCGCCTGGACGGCGCGTCGGCGTGGCAGATGTTCCGCGATATCGTTCTGCCGATGCTCAAGCCGGTGATCGTGCTGGCGATTCTGCTGCGCGCCATGGACCTGCTGCGCATTTTCGACCAGATCTTCATCCTGACACAGGGCGGACCGGGCTTCGCCACCGAAACCGTGAGCCTGTACATCTATCGAACGGCGTTCCGATTTTTCAATTTCGGGTACGCTGCGGCCATGTCGTTCCTGGGCCTCGCGCTCACTGTCGCGTTCGCGCGTTCGCTCATGAAAGTCATGCGGGTGGCGAGATGAGAGCCGCGGTCAAATACGCGCTGGCTCTCGTGGCGCTGGCCGTTGCGGTGGCGCCGGTCTACTGGCTGGTCACCATTTCGATCAAACACGACATCGACCAGTTCGCGGTCCCGCCACTGTGGTTTCGTTTTCAACCGACCGCGCGGCACTATGTAGAAATCTTCGGCGACGGAAATCTGGCGCGCTCGCTTTGGAATTCGACCTTCGTCGCAAGTGTCTCGACCATGCTGGCCATGCTGCTGGGCGTGCCGGCCGCCTATGGACTGGAGCGGTTGCGGTGGCCGCAAGACTGGAGCCGGAAAATCGGCTTTTGGATCCTCTCGACGCGCATGCTGCCGCCCATTGTGACCATCGTGCCACTGTTCCTCATGCTGCGAGGCATCGGTCTGCTTAACTCGCGTCTGGGGCTGATCCTCATCTACACGACGTTCAACCTGCCTTTCGTGGTGTGGATGATGCAAGGCTTCTTTCACGAAGTCCCGCGCGAGTTGGAAGAGGCGGCCATGATGGATGGCGATTCCCGCATGGGCGCGCTGGTGCGGGTGGTGCTGCCGGTAACAAAGCCCGGCCTTGCGGCCACGGCGGTTTTTTGCCTGATCGTGGCATGGAACGAATTTCTCTTCGCGTTGATCCTGACACAGACTTCCGCATCCACCACGCTGCCGGTGGCCATTGCTTCGCGCGTGACGCAATACGAGATCAAGTGGGGCGCCATGAGCGCGGCCGGCGTAGTGGCCATGGTTCCGGTGCTGGTTTTCGCGGGGATGGCGCAGCGTTATCTGGTTCGCGGGCTTTCGCTAGGCGGGGTGAAAGGATAGGCAAGGGCTCCGCCCTTGAAATCCCCGGCGACCGGGGATTTGGATGCGGTGACACGGCGACACAGAGACCGCGGCGCGGCGACGCGAGGGAGAGCGTGGGCGGACGGGGAGCTACTGGATGGTGCTCTGGCCTTCCACGGCCAGGTCGTCGGGGATCACGTTGCGGTTGATGTGGCGGTCGAGATCGATCACGTACGTTTCCTTGGCCTCGATCAGCACAGGCGAGTGTGTGGCGGTGATGATGCGGAACTTTTTCTCGTCGACCAGTTCCATCAGCATTTTGAGAATGCGGCGCTGGTTGGAAACCGAGAGCGCCATTTCGGGCTCGTCCAGCAACAGCACGGTGCCATCGGGGAAGCTGGGGAAGGTCTCGCGAAACAGCGAGAGCATGACCTGGCCGTGGCTAGCCATCTGGATGAATTCCTTCATTTCGGGCTGATGGTCGAACAACTCCGGATGCGCGCGCGGATTGTGCTGCTCGGCATCGAAGAGCAGGACTTGATCCGCATGGCTCGTGCCGCCCTCGATTCTGTAAATGTAACCGTCGATTTTGTCGCCCCGCAGCGCGTAGTAGATGGCATGCAGCAGCGTTGATTTGCCGCATCCATTTTCGCCGGTGAGCATGATCAGCGGATGCGAGAGGTCCACGATCATCGGCATGTGGAAGTTGAGGTTGGCGAAGATGGGATGAGCCAGAATTTTGAGAAACATATAAGGGCGACACCTCAGGATAGCGTAAGGGGACCGCTCTCTTACGGTCGCGGCTCGGTCGAGCGCTCTCCCGTTCATGGTTGGCCCGCACTCATGCGGGATCTGCCGTCGTTGGCCGCTGCTGTTTGAGCTGTGCGCGCATCACTTTCTTATCGAACTTGCCGACGCTGGTCTTGGGGATCGCGTCCACGAAAAGCACGTCGTCAGGCAGCCACCACTTGGCGAAGCGCGGCTCAAGATACGCCAGGATCTCTTCCTTGGTGACGTGATCCTGAAACTGGGGCTTCGGCACCACCACGGCGAGCGGCCGCTCCGCCCATTTGGGATGCTCCACGGCGACCACCGCGGCTTCCAGAACTTTGGGATGGCCCATGATGGCGTTCTCCAGATCGACGCTCGAGATCCATTCGCCGCCGCTCTTGATGACGTCTTTGGCGCGATCGACCAGTTGCACGTAGCCTTCGGGGTCGATGGTGGCCACGTCGCCGGTGCGGAACCATCCATCCATAAACGCCGTGGCCGAGCGCGCGTCGTTGTAGTAGCCGCTGGTGACCCAGGGCCCGCGCACCTGCACTTCTCCGATGGTCGTGCCATCCCAGGGGACCTCGCGGCCTTGATCGTCCACGGCCCGGATATCGATGCCGACTACCGGCAGCCCCTGCTTGGCGCGCGCGCGAAGGCATTCGTCTTCGGAACGGCGATCGAAATCGCATTTCAACACGGAGACGGTGCCGACGGGTGTGGTCTCGGTCATGCCCCATAGCTGCCGCAGCTCAATGCCGTGCTCCTTCTGGTATGTCTCGATGAGCTGTCGCGGCAGCGCGGAGCCGGCGCCCACGCCAAGTCTCACACTCGACACGTCGAACTTTTCCTCTTGCAGGACGCTGTGCAGCCCAATCCAAACGGTCGGGACGCCGCCCGCAATAGTGACGCGCTCGTCCTGAATCAGTTGCGCCAGGTCGCGTGCCTGCGGATGCTCGCCCGGCAGCACGATTTTCGCGCCTGCCATGATGGCCGCAAACGGCTTGCCCCATCCATTGGCATGAAACATGGGGACCACTTGCAGTACCACATCACGCTCGCTGAGGGCAAATGTATCGGCCATGGCAAAAGCCAGGCTGTGCAGAAATAGAGCGCGATGGCTGTACACCACGCCCTTAGGATTCCCTGTCGTGCCGGAGGTGTAGCACATGACGGCGGCGCTATTCTCGTCGAGCCGCGGCCATATATAAGGTTGATCGGGGGCCGCGGCCAGCAACGGCTCGTACTGATCGCTTTCACCACCGATGACGACCAATTGCCGAACGCACGGTATCCGGTCGCGAATCTTTTCGAGAATCGGCAGGAGCGAGGCGTCGACGAAGATGACCTGGTCTTCGGCGTGATTGATGATGTAGGCCAGGTCATCCGATGAGAGCCGTAGATTCAGCGTGTGGAGAACCGCACCGTAACATGTAACGGCGAAATAGAGTTCCAGGTGCTGGTGCGTGTTCCACGAGAGTGTGGCCACGCGCTCGCCGCGCTTCACGCCCAGTTGTGCGAGCGCATGCGCCAGCCGGTGCGTGCGGCCGTAATAGTCGCCATAACGATAGCGGTGCGTCCCCGCCGCCGTGCGCGTCACGATTTCCTTGTTTGGAAACAGCCGGCCCGCCCGCTCGAGGAAATGCTGTAGGGTCAGCGGATAGTCCATCATCAGCCCGTTCATGTGCACCCCGATATGCGGAATGGGTCATCGCGCCTGTTCAGGATCACAGGCATGAATACCTATTCCACAGCCACTCCATGTTATAAGCGAATTATGACGCGTGTGATCGCGGCGTTCGTGGCGGCAGCCGCGCTGGCACTCGGAGCATCGGACGATCCGCTGAAGACGCTTCGCGCCGGACATCCGCGTCTCATCGCACTCGACACGGATATCGATCATATCCGGACGCTCATGCAGCAGCATCCGCTGGCCCGCAAGATCCACGCGGACCTGGTCAAAGAGGCGGAAAAACTCATGACCACGCCCACTGTGGAATACAAACTGGTGGGGCCAAGGCTGCTGGCCCAAAGCCGCCGTTGCCTGGATCGTGTATATACGCTGGCACTGCTCTACCGTCTGGATGGCCGAAAGCCGTTTCTCGATCGCGCCGTACAGGAACTGCGCGCGGCCGCTGAATTCAAAGACTGGAACCCGGCTCATTTTCTCGATACGGCAGAGATGACCCACGCATTCGCCATTGGTTACGACTGGCTCTACTCCGCGTTAAGCCCCGAGGATCGCGCCTGGATTCGTGCGGCCATGGTCGAAAAAGGCCTCAACCCGGCGCTGACGGCCTACGAAACGCAGGCGTCCTGGGTTACCAGCCGTTTCAACTGGAACCTGGTTTGTAATAGCGGCATCGCCATCGGCGCGCTGGCCGTTGCCGATGAGGAGCCGGAAAAGAGCCGCACGCTGCTGCGCAATGCGCTCGATGCCATCCCGCATGCTCTCGTTTCCTATGCCCCGGATGGCGGATGGGCCGAAGGTCCGGGTTACTGGCAGTACGGCACGAGCTACACGGTCGATCTGCTGGCGGCGCTCGAATCCGCGCTGGGCACGGATTTCGGACTATCCTCGGCACGCGGCTTCGACCGAACCGGGCGCTTCCGCGTCTACTTCAGCGGCCCATCGGGAAAGACATTTAATTACGCCGACGCCCACGACCATACGGATCCGGCGCCGGAAATGTTCTGGCTGGCGCACCGTTTTTCGGAGCCGGTCTACGCATGGCAGGAACAGCGGATTCTGGAAGCCGGCGGCCCTCCGCACGCCCTGGACTTAGTCTGGTTTCAGCCGGACGCACGCAGCCCCAAGCAAGACGGCTGGCCGCTGGACGCGATATTTCACGGCGTACATGTCGCCTTTCTACGAAGCGCGTGGGACGATCCCAACGCGGTTTTCGTGGGTGTAAAGGGTGGAGACAACAAAGCCAATCATGGCCATTTGGATTTGGGAAATTTCGTGCTGGATGGCGGCGGCGTGCGTTGGGCGCTCGATCTGGGTCCGGACGATTACAATCTCCCCGCTTACTTTGGTCCGAAACGATGGAGTTATTACCGCATGCGCACCGAATCGCACAACACGGTGACTCTGGATGATGAAAGCCAGGACCTGCGTGCGGAAGCGCCTATCGCCGGCCACTTTTTCTCCCCTGATCTCTCCTGGGTGGACGTGGATCTCACCCACGCCTATCATCGCCGGCTCAAGCAATATCGACGCAGAATCGGTATCGCGCAGGGCCAGCAGGTGTTCCTGCAAGACGCGCTCGAGTCGGAAGAGCCGGTCGAGGCGCTGTGGGGTATGCTCACCGATGCCGACGTGAAACTGGATGGCCAGAGCGCGGAACTGCAGAAAAACGGGTGGACGTTGTCGGCTGAAATACTCTCGCCGCGGCATGCGGTGTTTGATGTAGTTGCCGCCGCAGCGCCCGCGCCACAGGCGCCCAACCCTGGCGTCAAGAAACTGGTTGTGCTCTTGGGCGAGAAGGTCACCGACATGGACCTGAAGGTGACGCTGACCCTGCATCGCACCGGGCAGCCGAAACCGAAAATTACGCCGAAATTCGGGAACTGACGTGCGCACTACGGTTCTCATGGCACTAGCCCTGCTGCGAATCGGTTGCTGCGGCCTTGCCGTTCGGGTTCCGCAGGCACAATACGCCAAGCCTCCCGCCGCCGCTGAAGATCCGCTGCGTGCCGTCACGCGCAAGGTTTTCGATAAAGTCAACCGCCAGCGGCGCCTGCACGGCGTCCATGAGCTGGCATGGAACGACGCCGTGGCGGAGCAGGCACGGTTGCAAAGCTCGAACATGATGGAGCGCGGTTTCTTCTCGCATATCGATCCGGTACATGGCGCCTTAGCGGCACGCCTTAATACCGCTGGCATCAAGTGGAACCGCTGCGGCGAGAATATCTTTCGCGAGAAGGGGATGGAGGACCCCGCCGACGAGGCGGTTGAGGGATGGATGAGAAGCCCTCTGCATCGTGAGAGCTTGCTCGATCCTCTATTTACTCAAAGCGGTGCCGGCATTGCCATCAGCCCCGATTCCGAGTACTTCATGACTCAGATTTTCATCCGCCCACCTAAGTAGTACAACCGACGAGCCAAGGCCCGATTTCATCTGCCATCTCCGGCTCGCGAAATTGTATCGCACGGCTCACGCGCCACCCCGGGATGAGATAATCGGCCATCGGAGAGGACCTAAATGAACCGTCGACAGTTTCTTACGGGATCGGCAGCCATGGTGAGCGCCACGCGGCTCGCGCGCGCACAGATGGGCAATCCAAAGGCCAGCCGGATCGGTATTTCCACCTGGAGCTTTCATAACTTCTTTACCGCCACGCACGATAAAGAGGCGCCGCCGATTTCCGGCAGTCCGATGGACGCGCGCGATTTTCCGGACATGATCGCGGACCGCTACCACGTGCACGAAATGGAGATCGTCGCCCCCCACATTTCGCCCGAGCCTTCCTACATCCGCGATCTGAAGGGCCGTCTCGATCGCGCTCACTCGCACCTGGTGAACATACCGGTCGATATCAAAGAACTCGGGCATGCCGGCGGACTCTCCGATCCCGATGAGAAAGTTCGCGAGAAGGGCATTGCCGCATGCATCAAATGGATCGATGTCGCGCACCAACTTGGAGCGCGCTCGGTGCGCTGCGATCCCGGCAAAATCAATACTGCCGACCTCTCGCCCACCATCTCATCCTATAAAGCGCTGGCATCCTACGGATCATCCAAAGGGATTTTCGTGATCATCGAGAACCACGGTGGCGTGGGCTCGGAACATCCCGAAGAATTGGTGGAACTGTTCAAAGCCGTCGGCAAGAATTGCGGCGCACTGCCCGATTTCGGCAATTTCCCGGACGAAGTCACGCGCCAAAAGGGACTCAAGCTGCTCTTTCCCTTTGGCCGCACCGTGTGCCACTCCAAAGGATTGAAATTCGACGCCAAGGGAAACGAAACCATGTTCGACTTCGCCCAATGCGTGAAGACCTCCAAGGCCGCGGGCTTCCAGGGCGTGTACTCGATCGAGTACGAGGGCGAGGGCGACCCGTACGTGGGTGTGCAGCACGTGGTCGACGAGTTGCTGCGGTATCTCTGAGGCCGAACGGCGGCGTCAGGCGCGCCCCGCCAGGGTTACCGAGCTATTTCGACTCCGTCTTTCCGCGTCAATAGAAGGGGAAGACATTCCGTGCATCGAAAACTGTTGTTGATAGCTGCTCTGGTTGCCGGGGCCGCCGCCCAAGACCGTCCCAACGATGAGCGCGCCATCCGCGACTTGATGGCTCGCTGGAACGCGGCATACCGCGGCTTGGACGCCAAGGCTCTGGCCGCGCTCGAAACCCCGGACGTCGAGATCATCGACCGGTTCGGCCACTGGTATCCGTCGACAGGCCCCGCGGACAATGAGCGGCTGTGGGCGGTGACGTTCACCGAAATTTACAAGGGAAAACCGGGGCCTGAGCGCGCCATCGAGCGCATTCGTTTTCTGCGCCCGGATGTCGCCATCGTGCAGGCACGCGCATACCACGCCGATGGTGTCACGCTGGATGACGGCACTCGCATCGCGCCCTTCTGGGAGATTGACACTTACGTTGTGGCGAAAGAAAATGGCGCCTGGCGCGTATCGGCGCAGAGCATTCACAACCAGTTGGCGCCCGAAGATGCCAAGCCGGGCGAAAGGCTCGACCTGGCGCCCAAGCCCGCCGAAGGCGCCGTATCGCGGTAGGACGATTCGCCGTTTACGCGGTGTGTACCGGTCCCGCCGCCCTTATCGCTACTTCGCGTCCCGCCAGTTTTCCCCCATGCCGATATCCGCCACCATCGGCACCTCCAGCGGATACACCTGCTCCATCTCTCGCTTCACCATCGCCGCCAGTTTCTGCGTTTCTTCCGGAGGCGCCTCGAAGACCAGCTCGTCATGCACTTGCAGCAGCATCGCGGCCTGGTATTTTTCTTCGCGCAGTCGACGGTCGATATGCACCATGGCGAGCTTGATGAGATCGGCGGCTGTGCCCTGGAGCGGCGAGTTCACCGCCGTCCGCTCCGCGAATCCGCGGGCGTTGGGGTTGCGGCTGTTCATTTCCGGGATGGGCCGCTCGCGGCCGAGCAGCGTCCTGGCCACGCCGGTGCGGCGGACCTCGGCGATGGTGCTCTCGATAAACTTCTTCACGCCCACATAGCGCTCGAAGTAGCTCTTGATATATATCTCTGCCTCGCCGCGCGAGATGCCTAGTTGCTGCGAAAGCCCGAACGGGCTGATGCCGTACACGATGCCGAAATTGACGGCTTTAGCGCGGCGCCGGTCCTCGGGCCCGACCATCAACGGCGGAATGCCCATCACCTCAGCGGCGGTGCGCGTGTGAATGTCCTCGCCATTGCGGAACGCCTCCACCAACACGGCGTCGTGCGACATGTGCGCCAGCAGGCGCAGCTCGATCTGCGAGTAGTCCGCGACAACCAGCTTCCAGCCAGAGCGCGGGATGAATGCCGCGCGAATCTCGCGGCCCAGCTCGGTGCGGATGGGGATGTTTTGGAGGTTCGGGTTCGACGAGGACAATCGCCCCGTGGCAGCGCCGGTCTGGTTGAAGCTGGTGTGCAGCCGGCCGGTGCCCGGGTCGATCAGCGCCGGCAGCGCATCCACGTATGTGCCCTTAAGCTTGGTGAGTTGGCGATATTCGAGCACTTTGCGCACGATTTCGTGCTCCTCCGCGAGATCCTCCAGCACATCGGCCGCGGTCGAGATGGTTTTGCCCTTGCCGTATTTCACCGGCGCAGGCAGGTTGAGATCTTCGAAGAGTATGCGCCCGAGTTGCTGCGGCGAGCTGATGTTGAAGGGCTTGCCGGCCAACTCGTGGATTTCGGCGGTGAGCCGTGCGATCTCGGTTTCCATGAGGCCCGAGAGCCGCTTCAGCTCGCTCGAATCGATGAGAATGCCGGCCAGCTCCATGCGCGCCAGCACGCTCGCCAGCGGCAGCTCGATGGTTTCGTAGAGCTTGCGCAGCCCACGCGTATCCACTTCCTGGCTGAGGTTCTCATACAGTTCGAGCGAGTAATCTGCGTGCTGCTCGGGCGACGCGCCCAACTTCAGATCCAGCCGCCGGTGCGCCAGCTCGTTGAGCATGCAACTCGCGGGGTCGGCGTCGAGCAGAAACGCATAGAGCATCACGTCGTGCGCGAAGCCGCGAGCTTCCACGTCGAGCTTGGCGAAGGCCAGCAGTACCGATTTCACGTCGCAAGTGACCTTGGGACGTGCCGCGTCTTCGACAAGCGGCCGCAGCCGGTCGATAAGCTGTAGCGGCACCGCGCGCGCCTCGCCATGTTTCCAGGCCAGTCCAACCGTATCGAGCGCGAACTCGCCTTCTCCGGATTTATCGATGGCCACTGCTACCGGCGCACCCGCCGGAATCGCCGCCAACCAGGCGTCCACGGCTTCAGGCGTGCCGAGCGCCTGATAATCCCGCGCGCGCGTGTCTTCACTCGGGCCCAGCTCTTTCAAATGGCTGTGGAACTCGAGTTCCTTGAAAACCTGCTTGAGCGCCGCCAGGTCCGGTTCCTGCGCTTTGACCATGTCGATTGAAAACTCGATGGGCACGGCGGTTTCGACGGTTGCGAGGCGCTTACTCAGCAGGATCTGTTCGCGATTATTTTGCAGGCTCTCGCGATACATTTTGCGCTCGACTTCCGCGGCGCGGTCGAGAGCGGCTTCCACCGATCCGAATTTTGCGATCAAGTCTGTCGCGCCTTTGTCGCCGATGCCGGGCGCCCCCGGAATGTTGTCGATGGAATCGCCCTTGAGCGCCAGGAGGTCGGCTACCTGCGACGGCTTCACACCCATGAACTCGGCCACCTTGGCCGGGTCATACCAGGTGTCGTCCTTGGCCGGGTTGAGCATGGAAACGCGATCCGTCACGAGCTGCAGCATGTCCTTGTCGCTCGACACGATTACCACGTCGAAGCCCGCCTCTTCCGCCCGGCGCGCGATGGTGCCGATCACGTCGTCCGCCTCGAAACCGCGAAATTCGAGAATGGGAATCCGCATGGCCTCCAGAAGCCGGCGAATGTAGACGATCTGCTCCCCCAAATCGGGCGGCGCTTCGGCACGGTTGGCCTTGTACTGGGCGAATTCCTGCTCACGCAGCGTCGGCCCGATACTCTCGAACACCGCCGCGATATGCTCCGGCTTGTAAGTCTTAGCCAGCTTGCGCAGCATGTTGGTGAAAATGTAGACCGCTTCGGTCGAAAGGCCGGTCGAGGTCCGCATGGGTGGGGCGCCGGAGCGGGCTCGGGCATGGTAAGCACGGAAGATAAACCCGTACGTATCAATTAAGAACAAGCGAGGACGGGGCACGAGTTTCCATCATATATCCCGTAACTGGGTTAGAGGTACTTCGGCCACACTTGGCACTGCAATGTGTGGCTTTTTTGCCTCGACCAACCTTGCCTCGGCTCTTAGAATCAACAGGTTAGAATTCGGTTTTGAGATTGCTATTAACGAAAGTTCATGCTAAGTCTGCCGTTTTGCCAGGAGTGCTCCTTTGCGCTTTGAAACTACGATTCAGCGGCCCGTCGAAGCCAGCGGAATCGGTCTGCACAGCGGGGTTCCGGTCTCGATTCGCGTTCTGCCGGCACCGGTTTCGACCGGCATCGTTTTCGTGCGGACGGACCTCGAGAATTTCGCCGTTCCGGCGAGCTGGCGCCACGTGGCGCGCGTGAGTTACGCGACCAGCCTGATGCGGCAAGGCGTGCTGATCTCGACCACCGAGCATCTGCTCAGCGTGTTCTACAGCAGCGGCATCGACAACGCCTACATCGAGATCGACAACCTGGAAGTTCCCATTCTGGATGGCAGCGGGCTGCCGTTTGTAGAGCTGATTCGCCGCGCGGGCGTCCGGCAGTACCGTCGCAAGCGGCGCTACTTGCGAATTCGGCGGCCGATCTCGGTGGAGGACCGCGGCAAGCGCATCACCATCCTGCCCGATGAATCGTTCCGCCTCACCTGCGAGATCCGGTTCGATCATCCGCTGGTGGGAAAGCAGGCGCTCGAGATGGAAGTGACGCCGGAGCGTTATGCCACCGAGATTGCCCCCGCGCGCACATTCGGGTTCTCCTACGAACTGGACCAGATGCGCAACATGGGTCTGATACGCGGCGGCTCGCTCGCAAACGCGGTCTGCTTCGATCGCGAGGGCGTCATGAATCCCGAGGGCCTGCGCTTTCCCGACGAATGCTGCCGCCACAAGGCGCTCGATCTGATCGGCGACCTGGCGCTCCTTGGGAAGCCGCTGCTGGGCCACGTCATCGCCGAGCGTGCGGGACACGCCATGCACGCGCAGCTTGTGGCGCGCATCATGTCCGATCCATCGCTATACGAAATCATCACCTTCGACCAACTGGCCACGCGCGTGGCGCATGCGTTGATGTCGTGAGCCCAGAATCCGCGTTTGTTAGCGTTCCTTCACGGTCCGCGTTGCTCTTACTGATTACCGCTCTCAGCCTGTGCGCCCAGACTGCGCCGAACTGGGACCGCTGGCAATTCCTGATCGGAGACTGGGCAGGTGAAGGCAGTGGTGAGCCCGGGCAGGGCGCCGGCGCTTTTTCGTTCCGCCTCGATTTGGACGGCCGGGTTCTGGTTCGCAAGAATCGCGCCGATTATCCGGCAGCCAAGGACAAGCCCGCCTATTCCCACCAGGATCTGATGGTGGTCTACCCGGAAGGCCCGGGCGCGAGTGCCGTCTACTTCGACAATGAAGGGCACGTAATTCACTACGGCATCGAGTTCGGCCGCGACGGCGGTGAGGTGATTTTCACGAGTATGGTGCAGGCTTCCGCGCCACGATTCCGCCTGACCTACGCCAAGCTCGGCCCGCACAAGGTCGGTATTCGCTTCGAGATCGCGCCGCCCGGAAAACCAGACGCCTTTGCGCCGTATATCGAAGCCACGGCGCACCGCAAATAAATGGCGCGGAAGAAACTCAAATTCGATGTCAGGAAAGAGATCCGCAAGCTGGCTCGCGAGCGTGTGGGGACGGTGCCGTCAGCGCGCGTGATCGTGCCCAAGCTCCAGCGTAAGAAGCCCAAGCACAAGAAAAAGTTGGAAGAAGAAGGCGTGTAGCGGCGGTCAAACCGCGCGGAACAACCGCCGGCGGCGCGCCGCCCATTCGTCCTGGGAAAACACGTGCGGGCCGACTTCGATCATGCGTGGCAACAAATTGAATACCGCCGCCGGACCCCACTCCCCGCCGCGCCGGTTGCGAAAGCCGCGATCATTCAGTTCCGCCGCCACCTCAGACAGCGTCTGGTCCTGCACGATCAATTCGAGCATCAGCATCAGCGCTTCGCGCTCGGTGGGATGCACTTCCAAGTGTGCGCAATCCTCGGCGATTCTCAGGCCGTAGGGAATTTCCTCGCGCGTTTCGTTCGAGCCGGTTTCCGCGCTGGGGTCGCGGATCCACTCAACTGCTGCCAGCCGCCAGCCGGCGTCAGTCTTCTGCTTCCAGTAATCCGGTCCCGGCGGTGCCGATACCTCCTCACGAACCCGTTCCATCTTTGCCATGGAGCCTCCTGGTGATCATAGGGATCGGTAATTCGCAGCAAACCATTTGCCAGACGGCGCAATTTGGCGGCTGTTACACTTGCATGGCCATGTTAGCCCGAGCCTGTTCGCCCATGGGACAGTCCGTCCCGCGCGTGGGACGCATCATTTCATTGCGGCCGTTTTGGCTCCGTGCTAGAAACAGGTATGCGAACCAGATTCCTCACGCTGACCTCCTTTGCCGCCTTGCTTGGACTGGCGCTGGCGCAAGGCCCCAAGCCAGCAAATAGCTTTCAGGCGGAGTTTCTGCTCTCCTTCAACGACGCGGAAACCAAACTCTTGAGCCTGGCGAAGGCCGTGCCGGCGGAGAAGTATTCCTGGAGGCCGGGCCCGGGAGTGCGGTCGGTGAGCGAGGTCTATATTCATATCGCCAATGGAAACCGGCTGCTGCTCGGCATGATGGGTGGCATGCCGCCACGCGATGAGTTTATGAAAATGGTGGAAACCAACGAGCAGCGCGAGAAGGCCATCACCGAAAAAGCCAAAGTGATCGCGGACCTGGAAGCATCATTCAAAGAAGTGCACGCGGCCCTCGACGCGGCGAGCGACGCCCAGCTTTCGAAATCCATCAAGGTGTTTGGCGAGGAAACGACGCCGCGCGGTGTTTACATGACCATCGGCAGCCACGTCAGCGAACACCTGGGACAGTCGATCGCCTACGCACGCATGAACGGCATCGTGCCGCCCTGGTCGCGGGCGCCGAGCGGTCAGTAGTGCCGGCTGCAATCAGTGCGCGGTCTTCAGGAATTCCAGCAGGTCCGCCATTTGCTGGATGTCGATCTGTTTTTCCATGTCGCCCGGCATGGCAGAGACGTTCGTTACGTACATCTGCTTGATGTCCTTGCGCTGGATGATGTCCTCTTTGCCGTCCTCGTGGCGCAACGCGATGGTCGTGGACGTCTGCGCGCCTAGCACGCCATCGAAGATGCCGCCCGTGGTTTCGACCACGTAAGCTTCGTAGCCTTGGGCAATGGTCTTGTTGGGCATGAGAATATCTTCGAGCAGCGCCTGCTTGGGCTGGTTCTGCACCGTCGCCAAGTCGGGGCCGACCTGCACACCCAGGCCGGCGAAGCGGTGGCACTTCACGCAGATGGATTTGAAGACTTCGCGGCCGCGCGCGGCATCGGCTTGGCGGTCGAACGCAGCGTCGTAACGCTTCACCACTTTTTCGCGCTCGCCAGCGCTCGGTTCGAGCATCGGCCGGGCCTCCGCACGAATCGCCGGATCGTCATTCATGATGAGCCGTCGGCGATGGCGGAACGCCAGCGTCCACGGTTGCACGTCGCCGCTCTTCAGCGCGGCCACCAGCAGGCGGACACGGCTGGGTTCGAGGTACATGGCGTCCGCCGCTTCTGTGCGGCCTGGGGGAGTGAGAGCGCGCCAGTTCGCCAGCAGAAACTTCCCGATCTCATCGCCCTTGATCTTGCCGTAGGCACGCACCGCGGCAGCCTGCACCTGGTCGGGCTCGTGCGGGTCGATCAGTTGTTTCAGCAAGGCCTCGTGGGCCTGCGGGCCGGCGAGAGCGAGCAAGCCAATGGCGTCCGCTCTTAAGTCCGGGTCGGCTTGTTTATCCGCCGCCGTTGATGCCGCGCGTGCCAGTGCACTGGCGGTCGCAGGTCCCGATGGCAGGCCCGTGATATCGATCAGACGCAGCGCCGCGCGCCGGACGGTTACTTGCGGGCTGCTGAAGAGTTTCAGTAACAGGGGCTGGCTGGCGCCGAAGCTGGCGGATGTAACAGCCCGGCCGCGCATGCCGAGCGCCAGTCCCTCCAGACTCGCTGCGCGCCACCATTCCGCGCCACTTTTCTCCGCGCGCGCGACCTTTTCAATGACGCTTTGGATCTCGGCCGGCTTTCGTCTCGCGCCGATGGCAGATGCTGCCAGGCGGATGAAGGTCGTGCGCCCGGGCGTGTCACTCGTTTCGCTAGTGACAGCTTTAGAGTAGAGTCGCGGCGCCTCCTCGGAGGAAGCGCTCAGAGCCGCAATTTGAAACCACTTGTCTTCGACGTCCCGAGATAACAGCTGGTCGCGTGCTGCGCCGGCCTGCGGCGACTTCACCGAGCCCAGCGTACACAGAAGCTGGAACCGTACCTTGGCATCGGGATCGTTGACCATACCGAGCAGCTTCTGGGTCAGCTTGGCATCCTTCGCCAGGCGCGGTTCGGCGAGGATAATGGCGTTCTCACGCACGCCGGGCGTTTGGTCGGCCAGCGCCGTTTCGATCTCCGCCGGCTCCAGCTTGCCCAGGCCGTCGAGCGTCCAGAGCGCGTGCAAACGGCCCAGGGGCGATGGGCTCTGGTGCACCATGCGGACCAGATCGGGTGCGGCATCCACAGCCTTGCGATCCACCAGCAGCCGCTGCGCCGTGCGCCGCCACCAGACGACGGGATTTTCCAACTCGCGCACCAATTCGGCATTAGATGCCGAACTCAACTTGATAGGCTTGGACGCAGGCGCGCCATCCGGCACGATGCGATAGATGCGGCCGCGATCGATGCCTTTGGTCAAATCCTTCGAGTTCTGGGCCTCGGTCGACATCCACTCGGGATGCTCGATCATCATCCGATAGAAATCCATCACGTATAGAGCGCCGTCCGGACCGACATAGAAATTCACCGGACGGAACCAGGCGTCGGTCGAAGCCAGAAACTCGACATCCGGATGCGCGCGCTTCGCGATAAAAGCTGCGTTCCCATCGGCCAGCAGATCCTGATGCGCTAAGCCATGCACCGGTTCGGCGACAAACAGGGATCCGCGATAGTAAGTGATGCCGCATGCGGAGGTGAATTGTCCGACTTCTGTAAGCAGCTCGAACCTGGGATGCAGCGTGATGGGATAAACCTTGGCCGCGGCGCCATGGTCGGAGATCTGTTGCATAGCGGAAAACACC
>JBGPKX010000031.1:0-24200 GCA_041486185.1 Bryobacteraceae bacterium
CCCCGCCCGGCGCGCCGCGCTTGTGGATCCCATGCGCGCTTTACGGAACGAGTGACCGCAAACGAAACTTGCAGCGCGACGAAAATGCTTGCCAATCTGCACGTCGGGCGTGTTCGATTTCCACGCTAAGGAACCGCGCAACAATAACTGCACATTTTGGGAGCGTGGTGTGGCGCACAGTTATGCTTGCGTGGTCCCTAAGGCCCCACTACCGCCGGTCCTTCCGCTCTCCGCTACAATGAAGCCGTGATCCATCGCCGGGTTTTGTTTAACGATCAGGTGCACGATTCGTCGGAAAAGCTGCTGGCGCCGGGGCAGGTGGGATTGCTGGCAGGCTGGGGAGTGTTCAGTACGATTCGCGTCGCCGATGGCGTGCTGTTCGCTTTCGAGCGGCACTGGGCGCGCATGGTAAAAGATGCTGCGCTGTTTCATGTGCCCATGCCGTGTACGGCGGAGGAAGGGCGGCGGCGGCTGCTCAACCTGGTGGAGGCGAACCGGGCTTACAACTCCTCGCTGCGGGCGTACGTGGTGCGTAACGACGGCAGCGCTTTCGGCAGCGCGTGCGAGCACCGGAGCGATTTGATCGGCATGACGGCTGACCTGAAGGACTGGGGCCGAGGCGTGACGCTGGCCTGTGTCCCGCAGGCTCGCCACGCGGCCTCGAAGTTTGCGGGGGCGAAAATTCTCTCCTGGGCCATCAATCTGACCCTGGTGGAGGAAGCGCAATCCAAGGGCTTCGATGAGGTGATCCTGCTGAATGAGCGCGGCGAAGTTTCCGAATGCACGTCGGCCAATATCTTTATCGCGCATGGCAACCAGGTATCGACGCCGCCGCTCAGTTCCGGCTGCCTGCCGGGCGTGACGCGCGGTCTTCTGTTATCCGAGATTCACGTGCCGGGTTTCGAGGTTCGCGAGCGAGCGCTGATGCCCGCCGATCTGGAGAATGCCGACGAGGTATTCATCACTTCAACCACGCGCGAGCTGCTGCCGGTGCTCGAGATCGAGCACAAACCGCTCAAGCAAGGCGACCGGGCGCGCGGCGCGCTGCAAGCGGAATTTTCGAAGTATGTGGATCGCTACGTGGCCGAGCATAAAACTGTGCCCGCGCAGGCGAGATAAGGTCTACGACTTGTTGAAAAACTCGAGGCAACCGCTTCCTACGGTCGCGGCTCAGAATAGGCTGGTTGAATTCAGGGTAGTTACAGAGTCACACGCGTTAGCGAGCGGTGTCCAAAACACTTTCTTCAACAAGCTCCTACGGCACATTCGACTGGGCGAGTTCGCGGGCCGCGGCGATGGGCTGCGAGGCATCGCGCAACCTGGCGATGGCGAGGCGCTGCCGGGCTTCAATCCACTTGGGGGCAACATCGCGCTCGTCTTCCGGGCGGTTCATGGCGAAGGCGGCGACTAATCGCTGCCCGCGGGTCCACCACACGCTGAAGCTGTTCGTGGTCATGTCTCCGCGATGGGCAATATCCCCTGCGGCCGCCGGATCGCCCCAGAATTCATAAGAGAGATCGAAGACGTCGGAGAAAAAGTAAGGCACGTGCCGGAACTCGGCGCGCTCGCCCATCAGTGCGCGGGCGCAGTATTGGCCTTGGGAGACGGCATTATCCCAGTGCTCCACGCGGCGGCGCTTGCCGAACAGCACATCCTGATAATTCGCGATATCGCCGGCGGCGTAGATGCCCGGCTGGTTGGTTTCGAGGTACTGATTCACCACCACGCCATTGTCGATTTCGATGCCGCTCGTGGTGAGAAAGTCGGTCGCAGGCCGCACGCCGATACCGGCGACCACCATATCGCACGGAATTTCCTGACCGTCCGTCAAGACTATGGAAGTCACGGCGCCCGAGCCGCGAATCTCCCGGATGGCCGCCTGCATGGCGAATCGCACGCCACGTGACTTGTAGTAGGACTCGAAGAAGCTGGACATCTCCGGCGAGAAGAACTGCTGCCAGATGCGGGCCTCGCGTACGATCATGACGGTTTCGATGCCCTTCTGCGCGAGCACCGAGGCCACTTCCATTCCGATGAATCCGCCACCGATGACGGCAGCACGTTTCGCCGTTTCTGCCTGGCGGTGAATACTCTTGGAGTCGTCCATCGAGCGCAGATAGTAGATGCCGGCGAGGGTGGCTCCGGGGACATCCAGGGTACGGACGCGCGAGCCGGTGGCCAGCACCAGCTTTTCGAAGGCCATCTCTTCGCCGGAGCGCAGACGCAGGCGTTTTTGCGCGGGCACAACTGAGGTCACTTCGGTCGCAAGGCGCAGGTCGATGCCATGCTCGGTATAAAAATCGGCCGGATTGATAAGGATGCTTTCCTCGCTGTCGCGGCCGGCGAGAAATCCCTTGGACAGGGGCGGGCGCTCGTACGGCACGGAGTTCTCGGCCGATACGATGGTGAGATCGCCAGGTTTCAGTCCGAGCTCGACCAACTCTTTGGCGGCGTAACCAGCAACCATGCCGCCGCCGAGAATCACGAATTTCGAGGTTTTCACGACCGCTCCTGTCACTTGTGGACAGCTTACTCCATTTTCTCGAGGGGCAAGAAACGTGCGGAAAAATGGGTAGTGGGCTACTTTTAAATTCCAAACATCTCCTACAAAAGAGATCCGGGCGCAAAGCTTCGTACTCGTAAACCAGTCTGGAGTCGCGCTTGGGGAATTTGCCATCGATCGCGATGGCATAGCTAATATCAAGCTTTATGATGATAAAGGTAGCGTTGGGGGGAAAGTGATCTGGGTTGCTCGGGGAGTGTCTGTGCAGTTGCTCAGCGGTCGGTGAAGAAAATTCAACGTAGCCCACTATCGAAAGGTGCGCTTGACGAGGGGCGCTTCGAAGAGCACGGCGGAGAGCAGGCGAGACAAAGCTACCGCGACCGCGATTCCGACGACAACTCCGTTCAGCACGAGCCGGATGCCCCTGCGCAGGCGAATACCGGCGGCTGATGTCGGCCCTCTCGAAAAACGGCGCGCAGGCGCACTAGTACAGTTTTTGGAAGCGTGATATGGGAGCGCGGCTCACAAATCCTTTTGACACAATCTTTGCGGAAATTCGGTTTTCTGAGCCGCGACCGTGAGGAAGTGGTGCTTATACTCTCTCGACGTCGCTAAGACGCCTTGGCCGGGGACTTGGGCAGTGCCTTGCGCAGCTCGCGCGTGCGCAACCTCCGGGCAATCTTTTGCTTTCGTAATCTGCCGTACCGGGCTTTATCTCCGTTTCTAGATGACATACCTCATTATGGAACGTAATCCGGCCTCAATCCCTAACCTTTTGACTTCTACGTCGTATTACAATATAGCGAGCAACGATACATCGGGTCACGCGATAGCTGGCCGTAGCCCGGGAAGAGAGACCCTGTGCGCGAAAAGGAAGAAGTGCCGCAGCCGCCATTGACGCCCGCCATGTTCAACGTTCTGCTGGCGCTGGTGGATGGCGAAAAGCACGGCTACGCCATTCTCAAGGAGGTCGCTGAACAGACCCAGGGCGAGGTGCAGCTCAGCACGGGCACTTTATACGGAATCATCAAACGTTTCCTGCTCGAAGGACTGATCGTGGAATCGCGCACGCGGCCGGCGGCGGAGCACGATGATGCGCGACGCCGTTATTACCGTGTGACCGATGCAGGAAGGGAAGTAGCGGCGGCGGAGGCAATGCGCATGGAAAAAGTGCTGGCTAGGGCGCGGGCGAAGCGGCTGATCAAGGCGTGGAGGTCTGCGTAGCGAAGGAAGGTCGAAAAATGAGCGCGGAGAAACCATCATTATCGGAGCGGATGTACCGGGGGCTCTTGCGCCTGCTGCCCGACGACTTCCGCACGGAGTTCGGAAGCGAGATGGAAGCCGTGTTCCAGGAGCAGCGGGCGGCAACTGTGCGCGAGCGAGGACCGATGAGACTGCTGAAGTTGTGGTGGGATACGGTTGCCGGCATTGTGGGCATTGCGCCACGGGAGCATCTGAGCATCCTGCGGCAGGATACCGGCTATGCGCTGCGCCTGATGCGCAAGGACCCGGCGTACACGCTCGCGGCGGTCGGCATTCTGGGCCTGGGCATTGGCGTGAATACGGCCGTGTTCAGCGTGGTTAACTCGGTCCTGCTGCGGCCACTGCCGTACATCGATGGCGACCGCATTGTGACCATCCGGCAGCAGGCGCCCAAAGCCGGCGTGGACGACATGCGGTTTTCGGTGCAGGAAATCAACGATTATCGCCAGCGGAACCAGACGCTCGCCGGGATGGTGGAATATCACGGCATGCAGTTCACGCTGTTCCGGCGCGGGGATGCGCAGAGAGTACGGACCGGCGTGGTATCGGCGGGATTCTTCGATTTCTTTGGCGTGCGGCCGATTCTGGGGAGAACATTTCGCGCGTCCGACGATCAACCGGGCGCTCCCCCGGTGCTGCTGCTGAGTTACGAATTCTGGAAACAGATCGAGAACGGGTCGACCGATGTGATCGGCAAGACCTATGAGATGAACGACCGCGTGCACACCGTGATCGGCGTGCTGCCTCCGCTGCCGCAATATCCCAACGAAAACGAAGTGTACATGCCGACATCGGCGTGCCCGTTCCGATCCTCGCCACAAACCATCGCCAACCGCGAAGCACGCCTGATGAGTGTATTCGCGCGGCTGAAGCCCGCCACGACCATGGATCATTGCCGGGCGGAGATGGCCGCGATCGCGCAGCGCCTGGAACAGGATTACCCGAAAGCCTATCCCAAAGGCGCCGGCTACCGCTCGACTTCCACTCTGTTGCAGGAAGACCTGAAGCGCAATGCTCGCCCCATGCTGCTGACTATGCTGGTAGCCGCTGCGTTCGTGCTGCTGATTGCTTGCGCGAATGTGGCGAACCTGACGCTGGCGCGGATCGCACGCCGCCAGCGGGAGCTGGTGGTGCGCACGGCGCTGGGGGCGGGACACGGGCGGCTCTTGCGACAGTTGTGGACCGAAGGCCTGATTCTGGCGCTCGCGGGCGCCGGTGCCGGGCTGGTGTTTGTATCGGAGAGTCGCAACCTACTGGTGCAATTTGTCGCCCCCCTGACGCCGCGCGCGCGGGAGATCTCGATCGATGGGACGGTGCTGTTGTTTGCGATCCTGTGCGCGATTGGCACGAGCCTGTTCTGCGGCTTGGCCGGTGCCTACTATGCGAGCGAGAACATCACGTCGGGTCTGAAGGAAAGCGGCAGTCAGGCCACCGGCGGCCGGCGCCCGCAGTTTCTGCGTAGCGTTTGGATTGCGGCGCAAGTGGCATTCTCCTTTGTGTTACTTGTCGGCGCGGGTTTGTTGTCGCGTAGCCTCATGAACCTGGAACGCGTGGATCCCGGTTTTGTGCCGCAGCGCGTTCTGGCGGTGGATATCGATCTGAACTGGTCCAAGTACCAGACCGCCGGGCAATGGCGCGCGATCTCGCGGCGTCTGCTCGAAAAGATGCAATCGCAGCCCGGCGTGTTGCTGGCCGCGGTTTCTTCGAATTTCCCGCTGAATCCGACTTCGACGGGCACGTTCACGCAGCGGTTTCAGGTGGAGGGCCATCCTGCGGACGACGTGGTGCCGGTGGCTACGGCGCGCATTGCCAGCCCGGATTATTTTCGCGTGCTCGGCATCCCGCTCGTCGCCGGGCGAGAGTTTGCCGAAAACGATAACGAGACGGCGCCACCAGTAGCGGTCATCAGCCGCTCGCTCGCGCGCCATTACTGGCGCACCGAAGATCCGATTGGAAAAAAGATTTCGCTCGATCGGTCGGCGACTTGGGTGCAGATTGTGGGTGTGGTGGGCGATGTGAAGGAGTTCGGGCTGGCGCAGGAGCCGCCGGATCAACTCTATCGGCCCATCAAGCAGAACCCCGCGCCAGGGAGCCTGGTATTGCGAACCGCGGGCGATCCCATGAGCCTGGCACGCGAAGTGCGCCGCGCGGTGCTCGAAGTGGACCCGCAGACCGCCGTCACGCATGTGGGAACGCTCGAGCAGGCGCGTGCCGATTCCATTTCGTCGCCAAGAGTCACGGCGCGTCTGTTCGGTTTATTCGGATTGCTGGCGCTGGTCATCGCCGTGGCAGGCATCGGCTGCGCGCTGGCGCTTTCGGTGAGGCAGCGCACGCGCGAAATGGGAATCCGCGCGGCGCTGGGCGGCGATCCCGGGGATCTAATCCTGATGGTGATCCGCCAAGGCATGACGCTGGTGCTGTGCGGTGTGGCCGCCGGCCTGGCTGGATTACTGGCGTTGACGCACTTGCTGCGGGCGTTGCTTTTCCAGGTCACGCCGACCGATCCAATCACGTTCGCCGCGGTATGCGCATTGCTGGCTGGCGCGGCTTTGGTAGCCTGCTATTTGCCGGCCCGGCGCGCGGCGCGAATCGATCCCCTGGTGGCGCTGCGTTGCGATTGAGAGCGCGTTAGTCTGAGGAGAAGAATATGAAGAAGCTTTTTGCCATGACGTCGGCCGCGGCTGTTATTCTAGCGGCGTTGCTGCTGGAAGCCGCGGACCGCCCGGCGATGGATGACGGACCGCAGTTTACAGCCGATGGCCAACTGGTCCGCCCTAAGAACTATCGCGAGTGGATTTATCTGAGCTCGGGCCTGGGCATGACTTATGGCCCCGCAGCCGAGGCCGCGCGCGATAACAATCCGACGTTCGACAACGTCTTCGTCAATCCCGCCGCGTACCGGTGGTTTATGCAGACCGGAAAATGGCCCGACAAGACCATCTTCGTGCTGGAAGTCCGCTCGTCTGAATCCAAGGGATCGATCAATAACGGCGGACACTACCAGGGCGGCATGGTCACCATCGAAGCGGAAGTGAAAGACGAGAAGCGCTTCCCCGGTAAGTGGGCGTTCTTCGGGCTGGGCGCGACGGCTGCGCAGGCCAAGATGATTCCGGCGAGCGCCTCGTGCTATTCCTGCCACAGCCAGCACGGCGCCGTGGATAACACGTTCGTCCAGTTTTATCCCACGCTGCTCGAGGTGGCCAAGAGCAAAGGAACCCTGAGCGCCAAGGCCCAGCAAGCGGAGGCCGGTGCCGCCGAAGAGCGCGTGGTGGATGTGGTGTGCAACATGCCGGTCGACCCCAAGCACGCGTTGAAGACCGAATACCAGGGCAAGACGTACTACTTCTGCCAGCCGGACTGCAAGAACAACTTCGAAGCGTCACCGGGGTCGTACGCCGCGGCGAAAGCAGTCGCGGCAAAGTAGAGTCCGCGGAAGGCTGCGGGGGACTTCCCACTCACGATTGACTTGTAGCGCAGGGTCACACCTGATTTTGGTGGCGGGCGCCCTCTGGGCCGCATGCGGGTTTGTGTCCAGGCTCGGCAAAAGGCCGCAGGTCTCCCGCAAGACCCGCGGTTGCCCTGCGCTACAGTTTTCGTGCCGCCCGTTCTCTATTCCCTGATGATCTTCCGGCAAGATGATGAACCCGGGGGAGGGGCGACACGAGTTTCGCGGCGCTTCGGTTGAGTACCGCGAGAGCCCTGCCTGCAAGTAGCCGGCGGCCGGTTCTTGAGTGAATGTCGCTCAACTTTGGAGGAACAAAACGCCGCTTCTTCCGTCTTAATCTTCGTGACCTCCATCTGGCAGGACTTGCGTTACGGGTTGCGCGGGCTTCGCAAGCAACCCGGTTTCACCATCCTGGCGATTCTGGCCCTGGCGCTCGGAATCGGCTCGGCGACCACCATCTTCAGCGTCATCGACAACGTTCTGCTGGACCCGTTTCCTTACCGCGATGCACCGAGGATTGTTACGTTCCAAATCCATGATGTGGAGCGCGGCGATCGAGGGGGGCGCGGCTTCTTCTCCATTCCGGAGTTTCTGGATTACCAGCAGCAGAACCATGTTTTCGACCGCGTGGTGGGAGACACCGGTGAAGACGTCCTCTATGCCAATGGCGAAGGCACGGAGCGCTTCCAGGGGGTTAACGTAACGCCAAATGTGTTCACCTTCCTGGGAATGCCGGCGCTGCTCGGCCGGATTGTCACGCCCGACGACGGGAAACCGGGCGCGACGCCGGTCTTCGTGATGAGTTACAAATTGTGGTTCAAGGAATTCAGCCTCGATCCCAAAGTGCTGGGCCGGACATTCGTGCTGAACGGCAAGGCGCGCACTCTGGTGGGCATCATGCCGCCGCGATTCACATGGTGGGGAGCCGATCTCTGGATACCGGCGCCGCTCGACCGTAGCGATCCCGAGGCGCGCAAGCGCCAATTCGTCATGCACGCGCATCTCAAGCCGGGTGTCACCGAGCGGCAGGCAGAGGCGGATCTGGATGTCATCGCGCGCCGCTTGGAAAAGGTTTATCTCAAGGAGTATCCAAAGAAGTACAGCATCCAGGTTCAAACGCTAGCCGATAACGTAGTGGGCAGCTTCAAAACGGTGCTCTATACGCTGCTGGCCGCCGTCGGGCTGCTGCTGCTCATCGCGTGCGCCAATGTAGCCAATATGCTGCTGGCGCGGGCCTCGGCGCGCGAGAAAGAGATGGCCGTGCGCGCGTCGCTCGGCGCCGGCCGCTGGAGGCTGATCCGCCAACTGCTGCTGGAAAGTCTCCTGCTGGCGCTGGGTGGGGCGGCCGCGGGCTGTCTGGTGGCATTTGCGGGCATCAAGATTCTTGTGGCGGCCATCCCCGCGAACACCATTCCGGATGAGGCCGTCATCGGTCTGAACGTGCCGGTTCTCTTGTTTTCTCTGGGGGCAGCCGTGCTTACGGCGTTGCTTTTCGGGCTTGCGCCCGCGCTGCACCTGGCCAAACCGGATATTGTCGAGCCCCTGAAGGACTCGGGTAAAGGCGTGAGCGGAGGATTCCGGCACGGAAAGCTGAGGAATACTTTGGTGGTGGTGGAAGTGGCGCTATCGCTGGTTCTGCTGGTGGGCGCGGGTTTGTTGATGCGCAGTTTTGTCGCGCTCCAACAGGTCGAACTGGGCCTGAATCCGGATAACATTCTGGTGGCGCGGCTGCCGCTGCCACGGGAACAATACAAAACGGCGGCGGCGAAACAGCATTTCTTCAGACAGCTGTTGCAGCGCTTGTCCGTGTTGCCGGGCGTGGTGGCGGCTACCGAAACCAGCACGCTGCCGCCTTACGGTGGCATCCCGAGCGAGGTGGACGTCCCCGGTAAAACGCACACGGACAAATGGAACGCCATTTTCCAGTTATGCAGTGAAGGTTACTTTCAAACCGTGGGCATACGCATGCTTCGCGGCCGGCCGCTATCGGAAGCGGACGTCAACGATGCCCGCAAAGTGGCGGTCGTGAACCAGACACTGGCGAAGAAGTACTTCGGGCAGGAGAACCCCATCGGACGGCAAATCAAGCTCAGCATGCTCGAGACGGTTCCGGAGCCGCCGGTGAAGAATCCGGTATTCGAGATCATCGGCGTGGTTACGGACGTGAAGAACCAGGGGATTCAAGAGCCACCCAATCCCGAAGTGTGGATCCCGTACACCGTCACGGGCGCTTTCGAGCGCGGCATTCTGGTGCGTACCGCTAAAGACCCGCTGCCTTTGCTGAATGCCGTGCGGCGGGAGATCTGGGCGGTGGATCACAACGTGGCCCTGACGCTCACCGGAAGCCTGAAAGACTTTCTCAAGTCGTTCTCGTACTCGCAGCCGCGCTTCACCCTGATTTTGCTTGGCGTGTTTGCCGGCGTGGGCCTTGTGCTGGTGGCCATCGGCGTCTATAGCATGATCGCGTACACCGTTTCGCGGCAGACGCACGAGATCGGGATTCGCATGGCCTTAGGCGCCGGTCACGCGGACGTACTTCGCATGGTGTTGCGCATGGGTCTGCGCCTCGTCGGGCTGGGCGTGATTGCCGGTTTGGCCGCCAGTTTCGGCGTCACGCGGCTGATTGCCAGCCAGCTCTGGGGCGTTTCGCCTTATGATCCCGTGACCCTCGCTGGTGTGGTGGCTGTGGTGGCAGTTGCCGGACTGGCAGCGTGCTACTTTCCGGCCCGCCGCGCCACACGCGTCGATCCTATGACGGCGCTCAGGTATGAGTAAATCGGGCTGAAAGCACACGTTTGCTGACGCGCGCGGCTCGGAAGACGATTACCGAGCCGCAACCGTGACGGAGCGGTCCGGCATTTTCGTATGAGTAAGTAGGGGTGCTGCTAGCTGACGCGCGCGCGGAGGCGGTAGAAATAAGAATGGTTCCAAGTGACTCACTGAACAGCCCAACCCCCGCCGGCATGCACGGCATGAGTTCTGCGATCAGGACAACCGGACGTTATCTTCTTTGCTCCCCACCGCTCCTGTTGTAGAACGGCGGATCAGCGCTCCAAAGCCCGTCTGCAAGCTCTTCCTGATCTGAACCGGCTGCTCGAAACGGCCTTTTGCTCACCCCCAACGACTGCCCGTTACCGAGCCACCATTGAGAGATCAAAGCTCCCGGCCTGCTTCTTCGCTACCCCGCAAAACCCGGCCCCGCGCCCGTTCGGCCTGTGACTCCTTCGCCTCGGCTCGGTTTGCCCCAGCCATGGCGCCATCAGCGTTACAGACCCGTTGCCCAGTTCCCAGCTCTGCGCTTTCGCCTGGTTTTCTGATCTCCGCTCCCCTTCGGGGTTCTTAGGCCCCTCTGGCTCGAAGCGTTCAACCCGACTACCAACCGAAAGGTTCCCCTTGATGCCCAGCCCGATTTCCCTTCGCTCCCCGCCGGCATTCTATTTTATTAGTTCGCCAACGGATCAACGTTCCAGGTCCGCTACCGTTCACCAGGTTTGCTGTCCCATGAACCTCTTGGAACCTTCTCTATAATGCTCGCAGAGTTAACTTTAGTCAAACAAAATCTCAACCGAAACGAAATATTTCCTCAATTTTGTAAATGTTTGGTTTCATGCAGTTAACGGCGAAGCACGGTGCATTCGCGGTGGAAAAATCAAATCGCGAGGAAGTTGTTTTATTTCGGCATCGCTAGCTTCAAGATCATGCCCGTGTCGGTAGCCACCCAGATGTTCCGGTCGTCGATAGCGGAGAGCAGGGCGCGATGCGCGGTCGCGCGGTAATCCACTTCCATCTCCTGCCAGTTCGACCAGTCATCACTTTTCATGATTTTCAGTTTTCCCGGCAAGGGGCTGTCGATGAGCTTGTCCATCTTCTCGATCCCGGCCAGATAGGCGGGGCCGGTGGGCGGGATCGCCACGTCCGTAATCAGCCGGTTCTTCTCGCGGAACACGCGCTCGCTCTTTCCAGTGGTCCAATTGATGCGAAACACTTCCGATGGCCATTCGAACGCTTCGCTGAATTCGATCAAGCCGAGCCCGAAACCGGCGGGTGACAGCCGCACGCACGTCACGTGGCCGAATAGCGATGCGCTTGTGGCGTCCCAGGTTTTTCCGGCATCGTGCGTCTGCAGGAAAAGCGACACCCTCGGCGTCTCGCGCCGGAAACGTGTACTGGTCGGATTCATCCATTCGGGCATCGCCATGGACGCCCTGCCCGGCGGCTGGTTCCAACCGGTGATGATGCCAACCTTCGGGCTCGCGAAATCAATCCAGTTGTAGACCGTGCGCTCCGGCGTGGATTCCGGGTTCGCCGCGGCGGGCACGTCCTTCCACTCCTTGCCGCCGTCGGTGGTCTCGTAAACCTTCTTCTGCTCGCCCACGGCCCAGCCGTGCTGCTCATCGGTGAAATAGACTCTCACAGCGTCGTCGAGGATGCCGAGCTTGACCCATGTCCGGCCACCGTCGTCACTCTTCCAGATGAACTTGTCTCCCACCATCCATCCGCGGTTCTCATCCAGAAAGAACAGCGAGAGCGGCACTTCCTTCAGCGGCGCCAGCGTCCAATGGACACCGCCGTCGGCAGTGGTCAGCGCCGTGGCTTTGATCTTGCCTTTGCGATCGAGCAGGAAACCGGCTGCCACGCCGCGCTGCGCGGTCAGGAACTTGAAGTCATTCATGACCAGCGTCGATTGCAGCTCATCGTAGAAATAAAGGAGGCGCCAGCGGTTCCCGGTGTCGGCCGGACCGGCCTGGAGGGCCGCAAGAGCCCACGCAATGATTCCGAAAACCAGGAATGCAGGTCTGCGCACGTTACGGCCTCGGTTGAATCGGCCCGGAGGAGAGCACCAGCTCGACGTGATTGGCCTCGGCGACGGCCGTCGGCTCCATGCGCGCCAGCACCAGCACGCAGCCAACTTGCTCGCCCACAGTGGTGAGCACTTCCATTTCACTGCCGGTATGCTGATGTGGCGTGCGGTGCTGCACGTTGATGACGCCGACCACGCGGTTGCGCGCGATTACCGGCGCCGAGAGAAAGGCCTCGAAGGTATCCTCCGGCAGTTCACCGAAATATTTGAAGCGCGAGTCCTTGTAAGCCTCGCGCGAGATGGCCAAAAGGCGCCGCTCGCGCGCCACCCAGCCGGTGAGACCTTCGTTCAGGCGCAGCCGCACTTTGCCGATGGTCGATGGGTGCGGCGTATTGGAGGCGCAAAGCACCAGTTCGTCGTGATCCAGCAGATAAACCAGGCAGGAATCGCACTCCATGAACTCCACGATAAGCGAAACGATGCCCTGCAGAACTTCCTGGAGGCTCATTTCACGCACCATGAGGCGGCTGATCTTCTGAAACAGGCGCAGCTGCTGCTCGGTGCGCTCGAGGCGCACTTCAAGCTCTCTGGCTTTGGGCATCAACTTCATTATAAGAGGTCGGTGGCACAGCATTACTGGGTCGCCATTGCCCGGCAGTTGACATCGCCTGCCATGGACAGGCACGAATGCCCGTCCTACTTGCGGAACGTATGCACGTGGCCCGTCGGAATCTCAACCGGCGTCGTAAGATTCCATACGCTTGGTCCCGGCCGGTACTCTTTATCCAGCAGAAACATTTTCGATACCCGCTCCACCCGGCAAGTGCCGGCGAGCGGCGGTTCCGGCCGGTCCTCGTTACTCACCAGGCATTCGAAACCGATCTCTTCGATTTGCTTAGCCTGCGTGCCGGGCGGCAGTTCGACCGTTGTCCGCACCCATCCATCGCGTGAGATGGCGTAATCGTTGCGGCCGAGATGTGAGCTGAGCCAGCGGTTTTCCCCGCGAAGACGGACCAGCGTTGCGACGGCGGAATCCCGGTTCGCGACTTTGGCTTCGACGTACAGATAATTCCGAGGATCGCCGGCCTTTTCGCCGTCCACCACGCCGAACGGCCGCAACTTATTTTCCCGCGTCAGCTCCTGGGCCATCACGCGATATGCCATGGGATGCTCATCCATGATCTGCTCGCGCGAATGCGCGGACAAATCCATCACGTACGGGGGAATCTGGTAGCGGATGGGAGACGATCCGTCGTCTGAAACCATGTTGTTATCGGTGGATGGGATCAGAATGGGATGCGATCCCTCGCGCCGGCCGCGAAAGGCGACTTCCTGGTGGTCCCGCGCCTGCATGGTGGCGCGGCTGACGTTGCCGCTTGCATCAAGCCAGGCGCGGTAGATGTACTCGACGTCGGTGGTGCGGCCCCAGCGTGCCATCAGCGCGCGCGTTGAGGTGCCGCCGTCTTCATTCGAAAAAATTACGGTGTATTGCAATAGCGCATGGCCGTCCTCTTCGAGGCGCTCGCAGTAGGAGAGCAGCGGGATGTCGTCAAAGCGCCCGATGGTATTGGCGCGCGCGTACAGAATGGGAGCGTGGGCCAGTGCGGTCCATTCGGGGTCTCCAGGCGCGACCTCGGTAAAATACGCCGCCAGAACTTTCAGGTCCGAAGCCGGAGCCGAGTAACGCACGTCACGCGCCACGCGTAGTTCGTGCTCGCCCGTGGAAAGCTCGCCCAAAAACGCAGCATAGGAATAGCTCCGATCGCCGGCGTACAGCATCATGTGCTGCGGCGAGTTTCCGTCCACCACCAGCGTGGCCAGCGCAGCCTCGCGGCCGGCTTCCGCCCAGTTCGATCCTGGCGATGACATCTCGAGATGAGCCACCATCTCGGCGCGGCGCTTGACGCTGAAGTGAAATGTTTCCGCCGCCAGCGACTGCGCAGTCAACAGGCACAGAAACACCATCAGCGCCAGCTTGGCGATCGATTGCAGCAGCAACTCCATGCGCACCGGCTTGGGCAGCAGGCAGTCCACCGAATCTTTTTCTTGGGTCTCGAGCAAGTCCTCGGTCCATCCGGACAGGACGACCACTTTGACGCGAGTCTTGCCTTGCGGGCGCACGTGATCCTTGAGGGTCCGGATCAGGCCCAGGCCGTCTTCCATTTCTGGGACGCGCAGGTCCATCACCACGATCTCCGGGTCGATCTCTTTGAGCAGTTGAACCGCCAGGCCGCACGTCTCCGCCGTCCGCACGCGATGGCCGGCCTGCTCGAGCACCAGTTTGTAGAAATCCAAAAGCTGGATATTGTCGTCAACCAGAAGCAAGCTGGACATAGCGCACTAGAAGTGCAGCCCGCCGCTGCAAATCAGCACTTCGCCGGTGACGTAGTCGGAAAGCGGAGAGCAGAAAAACAACACCGCGGCGGCAGCTTCCTCTACCGTGCCAGTGCGGCCCAGCGGGCAGACCGCCTTCACCGCTTCGAGCACCTTGGGCTGGACGCCGACGGCGATCTGATGACCCTGCACGTCGATTCTCGCGGCGTCACCGGCGAGTGGTTGCGTCAGGCGCGTTTCGATCAGCCCGAAGCCCACGCAGTTGACGTTGACGTTGTAGCGACCCCATTCCTTGGCCATGGTGCGCGTAAGCCCAATGACGCCGGCTTTGCCCGAAGAGTAACCCACCTGCCCGGGATTGCCGTCAGTGCCCGCAATCGATGTAATATTCACCACTTTGCGCATCACGCGCCGCCCTTCGGCAATTTCGCGCTTGGCGGCATCGCGGATGAATGTGGAGGCAGCGCGCAGCACGCGGAACGGCGCCGTGAGGTGAATGTCGAGCATCGCCTGAAACTGCTCGTCCGTCGTTTTCTGGATGACGCTGTCCCAGGTGTAGCCGGCGTTATTGACGATGATGTCGAGCGACCCGAACGCGGCGATGGTGGCGTCTACCAATTGCTGCGGAAAATCCGGACGCGTGATATCGCCCGCCAGCAGCACGGCACGCCCGCCCGCCGCGCGGATGGCATCGCACGCCTCGGTGGCCGGGCCGGCGTCGAGATCGTTAATCATCACCGATGCACCCGCCGCGGACAATTGCTCCGCGATGGCGCGCCCAATGCCGCGTCCCGCGCCGGTAATCAGCGCCGCTTTGGATCTTAAATCAATCTGCACGTGGAATAGGCTTTCCAGCCTGTTTCTGCCGAGGGGATGAGCAGACCCAATGAACAGGCAGGAATGATTATTCTACCTGAGGAGGTCTTCCAGTTGAATCTTGGCGTCGGTTCTCTCGTCGCGGTATTTCACGATCACCGGCGTATACAGGGAAATGCCCCACTCTTTCCCCGGCCCGCTCGCCATGGCGCGCGATCCCGCCACCACCACGGCTTCTTCGGGAATCACCAGCGGCTCATCATCGGTGGCGCGATGCACGGTGTTGCGCACCACGTCGTAGACCGGAGTTGAGCGGTTCAGAATCGTGCCCGTTCCCAGCACCGCGCGCCGCTTCACCACGGTCCCTTCATACACGCCGCAGTTTCCGCCGACCAATACTTCATCTTCGATAATCACCGGCAGCGCCCCCACCGGCTCGAGCACCCCGCCGATCTGCGAGCCCGCCGAGATGTGGCAATTGCGCCCCACCTGCGCGCAGCTTCCCACCAGCGCATGCGAATCCACCATGGTTCCATCGGCCACGTACGCGCCCGCATTGATGTACATCGGCGGCATGCAAGTGACGCCTTTGCCGATAAAGCAGCCATCGCGAATGCTCGATCCGCCCGGCACAATGCGTACGCCGCTTTGCGCGGTGAAATGCTTCACCGGAAAGGTAGCCTTGTCGAAGAAAGGCTGCCGCGTGGGATCGATCGACATGTCGACCACGCCGCCCATGCGGAACCCTAGCAGAATGCCTTTTTTGACCCAGCCGTTGACACGCCAGCCGCTCTTGGCGCGGGCATCCGGCTCCGCGGCGCGCACCTCGCCCGCATTCAGCGCGGCTTTGAACTGTTGAAACAGGCGGAAGTGATCTTCCGTGTAGGCTTCGGGTTTGTCGTCGAAAAGCTTCTCGATCTCAGCCTGCAACGCGCACCCTCCGGTCCGCGAGGATGCCAAGCGACTCCAGCACCTTCTCGATCCTGGCCAGATTTTCGGCCTTGGGAGGACACATGGGCAGCCGGTAAACCGGATCGAGCAGCCCCATCAACCCCATGGCTGCTTTCACCGGAATGGGATTCGATTCGACGAAGTTGATTTCCATCAGCGGCAGATATTTGCGCTGCACTTTGCGCGCCGCCGCGAAATCGCCCGCCAGGCACAAGCGCGCCAGTTCCGCCATCTCGCCGGGGATTTCGTTCGATACCACCGAGATGATGCCGCGCCCGCCCAGCGCAATCAGCGGCAGCGTGATGGCGTCGTCTCCCGAAAGCACAGCGAATTTTTCAGGCACCAGTTGGATGACATTGGCCATCTGCGTGATGTTGCCCGAAGCCTCTTTCACGCCGACGATGTTGTCGATCTGCGCCAGACGCGCCAGCGTTGCCGGCTCGACGTTCACCCCCGTTCGCCCCTGCACGCTGTAAACGACGATCGGAATGTGAACCGTTTCCGCGATGGCTTTGAAGTGCTGGTAGAGGCCTTCCTGCGTGGGCTTGTTGTAGTACGGGGTCACCGAGAGAATGCCATCCGCGCCCAGCCGCTCCACTTCGCGCGCCAGTTCGATCACTTCCTGCGTGCTGTAGCCGCCCGCGCCGGCCAGCACCGGCACTTTTCCCTTGGCCTCTTCGATCGTGATCTCGACCACGCGGAGGTGCTCGGCGCGGCTCATCGTAGGATTTTCGCCGGTAGTTCCGCACGGCACCAGAAAGTTGATTCCCGCCTGTATCTGGCGCCGGACGAGCTTGCGCAGCGTGGCCTCGTCGAGCGAAAGATCACGCCGGAAAGGAGTGACCAGCGCCGTTCCGCATCCCGTAAACATGTCCCACCTCCTACTTATGAAAACAATATCTCACGAAACTCGTGAAATCCCTTCTTGCTCACCACCCACTGCGCCGCCTTCAACGCTCCGCGCGCAAAGCCCTCGCGCCCGCGCGCTACATGCCGAAGCGTAATCGTATCGGCCGCGGAATCGAACCCGATCTCGTGCGTTCCCGGATGGGTGCCCGCGCGATTCGAGCTCGCGTCGATGGTGCGCGTATAACCGGCGTTCTTCATTTCATCGATCAGCTTCAGGAGCGTGCCCGACGGCGCATCTTTCTTAGTCGCGTGATGAATCTCCCACGCCCAGGCGCCATACTCCGGCTCGTTCGCCAGCAGCCGCGCGGCTTCCGCCGCCACCCGCGCGAAAACATTCACGCCGATCGAGTAATTCGGGCTCCAGACCAGCCCGATGCCGCTCTTCTGGACCGCCGCCATGACGCGATCCACATGCTCGGTCCACCCCGTGGTGCCGACCACGATGTTCACGCCCAGTGCCGAGATTCGTTCGACATTCTCGGCAACCGCTCCCGGAATCGAAAAATCCACCGCAACATCGATGCCTCGAAAATTCTCTGCCGTGACGCCCTCGTAATTCGTGTTGTTGAACTCATCGAGCTTCAGCGCAACGGTGAACCCGTAGTCCGGCGCGAGCTGCTCGATGAGCCGGCCCATCTTGCCGTAGCCAATGATGGCGAGACGTCGCTCAGGCTGCGGCATCGGCGGCTCCGTTCCTGTCAAACACGGCGGGATCGAGCTCGGCGAAGAACTCGCGATGCAGCGCCGCCACGGCGCGCTTCAGATCCGCCTCAGCTACCACGAAGCTCAGGTTTAACAGCGATGCGCCCTGCGAAATCATCCGGATGTTTACCGATTCCACCGCTCCAAACACACGCGCCGCCACGCCCGGCGTGTGGCGGATATTATCGCCCACCAGGCACACGATGGCTTGCCCCTCCTCGATCGATACTTCCGAGAATTGCCGCAGCTCGGCGCAGATTTCGGCCAGCCGTTGCGGATTGTCGATGGTCAGCGAAACACTCACCTCCGAAGTCGCGACCATATCGACCGGCGTTTCGAAGCGCTCGAACACGTCGAAAATGCGCTTCAGAAATCCGTGCGCCATCAGCATGCGCGTCGAGTGGACGTTCACCAGCGTGATCTTGCGCTTGCACGCGATGGACTTGACCGCGTTGGCGCACGGCACCGCTTCCGCCACAATTCGCGTTCCTTCGACTTCGGGTCGCCGCGAATTGAGGATCAGCACCGGAATGTTCTTTTCAATCGCCGGAATCACCGTGGCCGGATGCAGCACCTTGGCGCCGAAGTACGCCAGCTCCGCGGCCTCGGCAAACGAGATGATTTTCACGCGGTGCCCGCCGGGCAGGATGGTGGGATCGGCGGTCAGCATGCCGTCCACGTCGGTCCAGATCTGAATTTCCTCGGCGCCAATTCCGGCGCCCACGATGGAAGCGGTGAAATCCGACCCGCCGCGGCCGAGCGTGGTGGTGACACCGTCTTCAGTGGCGCCGATGAATCCACCCATAACCACGATTCCGTCCTTCATGAGCGGCGGAATCACGCTGGCCAGCCGCCTGTAGGTTTCCGCGTAAAGCGGCGCAGCCTGTGTATGCCGGTGATCGGTGACCATCACGCGGCGCGCATCCACGTGCGTAGTCTTCATCCCGAAGTGCGCGAACGCCAGCGAGACGATGTAGCTCGAAAGGCGCTCGCCGTAACTCGAAATGGCGTCGATGGAGCGCGGCGTCAGCTCGCCCAGCACCGCCAGGCCTTTCGCCAGTTCGGTCAGCTCCTGAAAATTCTCGTCGAGCGTGCGGTCGAGCTCGGCGCGCTCGGAGAGCGGCACAACCAGCCGCGCCTCGCGCGAATGAAAATCGCGAAGATCATGAATCTGGGCGATGTAGTCGGCGCGGTTGCCTGCGATCGCCGCGTTGGCGATGGCCAGCAGTTTGTTCGTGGTCTTGCCCATCGCCGAGACCACCACCACGGGCTTGCGCGCCGCACGCGCCCGCACGATGGACGCCACACGCTCGATAGCCGTGGCGGACTCGACGGATGTCCCGCCGAACTTCATCACGATCATCGGCGGAGGCCTCGCCGGCGGGGTGCGTCACCAGGAAACGCATTCATTAGTCCAGCATCCCCTCCGAGTGCATCAGCTCGGCATTCAGCACAGCCGCTCCGGCCGCGCCGCGAATGGTGTTATGCGTCAGCGCAACGAACTTATAATCCAGCACTGGACACGCCCGCAGCCTCCCCACGAAAGCTGCCATGCCGCGATCGCGCTCCGCATCCTGGCGCGGCTGCGGCCGGTCGTGCTGCGGCATGTAGCTTACAGGTCTGGCGGGCGCACTCGGCAACCCGCGCTGCTGCGGGACAGCGGTGAACTCCTCGAACGCGCACATGAGATCGGTCTGCGAAGGCTGCGAAGCCAGCTTCACGGATACGGTGACCAGGTGCCCATCCACCACCGGCACGCGATTACAGTGCGCGCTTACTTTCGCCGCCAGGGGACGAACGTGATCGCCCACGAAATCGCCCATGATCTTCTGCGTTTCCTGCTCCATTTTTTCTTCTTCGCCGCCGATGAACGGAATCACGTTAGCGTTGATATCCATCGAAGGCACGCCCGGGTAGCCGGCACCTGAAATCGCCTGCATGGTCGTTGTAATCACCTGCGTGATGCCGAACGGCTTGAGCGGCGCCAGGCCCATCACCAGCGACACCGTGGCGCAGTTCGGATTCGTCACGATCTGTCCCTTCCACGGCCGATGGCGCTGCTGCTGCGCCACCAGCTTGAGATGATCCGGATTCACCTCGGGCACCAGCAGCGGCACGTCGCGATCCATGCGGTGGTTCTTCGAATTTGAAACGACAATATGCCCGGCCTGCGCGAAGGCGCGTTCGATCTCGGTGGCCACCGACGAATCCATGGCTGAAAAGAGCAGCCGCGGCGCATTGTGCGGTTTGCACTCTTCGACGATCATCTCGGCTACTGCATCCGGCATCACGCCCGCCAGGTGCCACTTGGTCGCATCGCCGTACTTCTTGCCCGCCGAGCGGTCGCTCGCGCCGAGCCATCGCACGTCGAACCATGGATGACCCTGCAGGAACTTGATGAAATGCTGGCCGACCATGCCGGTCGCGCCTAGTATGCCGACTTCGATTCTTGCTTCCATAACTGTTTCACCATGCGTTGATAGATTTCGACCGCTTCGACGAGTTGGCGCTTGGGCACCCGCTCTTCCAGGGTGTGCGCCACGTGAATCGTTCCCGGGCCGATCAGAAACGGCTGTCCCCAAGATCCGTTGAATGCCGGAATGTCGGTGGTGTAGGCCACCACGGTAGTTTCAAACCCATCCAGTCGCCCCAGCCGGACCGCGGGAATTTCGAGCACGTCGCGCGCCTCGGCGCAACCGGCCACCGCTTTGCCGATGGCTTCCCTGGTGCCGCGCGAATCGCCCACCAGCCGGATCATGATTTCAGCCCGCGCCTGATCGGCGATGATATTCGGCGCTCGCCCGCCGCTGAGCGTGCCGATGTTCAGCGTGCTCGGCCCGAGTACGTCGTCCGACGGCAGTTCAATACGCCGGATGCGCTCGAGCGCGTTGAGCAGTTTCTCGATGGCCGATTCGCCCAGCTCCGGGTACGCCGAGTGCGCCATCTTACCCGAGGCCACCACTTCATACCGCAGCGCGCCCTTCGAGCCCAGCGCCAGCCTGTTTTCGGTGGGCTCGCCGTTAATGAGAAATTTCGATCCCCGCGGCCATCGCGCGGCTTCGTAAGCACCGGCGCTATTGCGCTCTTCACCCACCACGAACAGCACCGCGAAATTGCGGCCGCCCTCGGCCAGCAGAGCTTCCGCGGCTAGCATCATGCTCGCGATGATGCCCTTGGTGTCGCATGCCGCGCGCCCCCAGATGAATTCGTCGTCCTCACGCGAGGGGAAAAACGGCGGCACGGTGTCCATGTGAGTGGAAAGCGTGACGACGGGCCGTTCACCCCACTGCGCCAGCACGTTGAACCGCCGCGGCGCCACTTCCATGCGCTCCACATGCCCGTTGGTGCGCGACGCCAGAGCCGAAAGATGGCCGAACAGAAATTCGCCCACCCGCTCCTCGTTCTCGGTGATGGATTCGATATCCACCAGCGCCCGCGTCAGTTCAAAAAGATTCATGCCAACCGTTCTCCGCCACTACGCTCGCTCCCAATGGCACTCTCCGGGCCGCGACCGATTCCGAGCCACGACCGTCAGGGAGCGGTCCATCGCATGCGACTATGCGATCACACTCAATTTTTGCAGATGCGCGCTGGGAAGGGGGAAAATACGGCAGGCCGCGGGGGCGGAAAGACGCACTCCACTTCCGATAGCGCTCCATTCGTTCCCAAGAACGAATGACAGTGGGCCGGTATTAGCCGCGCCCCCCAACCGCCGCGATTACGAACTCTCGCGCCGATTTCGGCGGAAGGCCCCTTTCTCGCGGGCGTCCGAAGCTCGTCGGAACCGCGCGCCCGGATACTGTTGGCCACCGCGCCTCTATCAGAAAAGTTCAGGATATCGAGTTGGAACGGGCAGAGTCAACTGCTCCGTCCACCCTGCGCTGCGCAAACTACGACCCACCCTTGTGTCCGCAACAGGCACAGCCCATAATGTTTCCAGAGGAGCAATGGCTTTCCGAGACTTTTGCGGTTCTGACGATCCCAGATTGTTGCCTGCCTACTCCATCGCCGAAGCTGCGCATTATCTACGGCTCCCGATAGCGACTCTCCGCAGTTGGGTGGTGGGCCGTTTGTATCCGGTTGCCGGCTCCGTAAGGCATTCGAAACCGCTCATCGCTCTGGATGATCCAAAGCGGCATTACCTGTCTTTCCTGAATCTGATTGAGGCTCACGTCCTGGCATCGATTCGCAGGCAGCACGGAGTCCGCCTGCCGGAAGTGCGAAGAGCGCTCGATTACGTCAGAAAGCATTTCCACATTGAGCGGCCGCTGGTCGACCAGACATTCCAGACAGATGGCTTAGATCTCTTCGTCGAAAGCTATGGTGACATGATCAATGCATCGCGGCGGGGCCAGCAGGCGATGAAGGACATTATCGGCGTCTATTTGCAGCGCGTCGAACGCGACACTCACGGCTTGCCAGTCAAGCTCTATCTCTTCACGCGTGACACGGAATCGGCTGCATTGCCGGAGAAGGATCCAAAGGTCATCGTCATGAATCCGCTGGTCTCTTATGGCAGGCCTGTCATCGCTGGCACTGGAATACCGGCATCTGCTCTGTACGAGCGGTACCGGGCCGGCGATTCCATTTCAGTTGTGGCACGGGACTTCCGCCTGGAGATTAGCGACGTCGAAGAAGCGATCCGTTGCGAAGCTGCCTGAGGAAACCGTCTTTTTTATTGATCGGTCTCTTGGCGTCGAACCGCTGCGCACTGAACTGCAAAAACACCGTCTTCATATCGAAATTCACGGCGATCACTTCGATCCAGCCGAAGAAGACCGCGTGTGGCTGCGGGAAATCAGCAAGCGCGGCTGGATCATCCTGACGAAGGATCAAAGAATTCGATATCGGCCACGGAAATTGCCGCACTGCGCGCGAGTCGTGCCCGTGTCTTCGTCTTGGTGGCAGGAAACCTGCGGGGTTTTGAGATCGCGGAGGCCTTCGCGCGAGCCATTCTAAAGATTTGCAAGCTACTCACATCGACATCGGGCCCTTTCGTCGCGAGGGTGGGCAAGTCAGGCGATGTTCGGCTGTAGTCGCATGTGCCCTTCAGCCCGATTTCCCCTCTGCGTTCGGCACCACGAGAATCCATTCCACCGGCTTATCTTCCAGGTTTTCCAACCCGTACTCTTCGCGCTCCACCCAGCCCGTGTAACCCGCTTTTTCCGAGCGCTCCACCGGCTTGGCATGCGCATAGATCACACGCACGCGATGATCCGTGATGCAGGTCATGACGTGCGCGGGGACCTCCATCACCATGGATTTCTCGCGCGGGCCGAGGCGCACGCGGATCACCTTGACGTGATCGTTTTCAAAAACCATGCGGAAATGGCTGGGGTCAAGGGCGACGGGACGAGTGTCAAAGATGTCGGGAGGGAACTCCGGTCGCTGCCTTTGCGCGGCTGCGGCCGTAACCAAAAGCGAATAAATCAACCAGAGGCGAGTCATTTCACCCTCCACCGGGAGCCGGCAAGGGCGCCGGTTCTACCGCTGCTTCTCCAGGGAACTTTCTTTCGCCACGCGTACGCGGGCGCTTTCGAGCTTCTTGCTGACTTTGGTCACCTCGCCGGGATCCAGGTCAGACTGCGAAGGATTGGCCTCGTACTCCTTGAGCGAGATCTGCCACTGCGCAATGGCCTCGCGGATCTTGCCCTGCTTGAAGTAAACGTCGCCTAGATGGTCGTGGACCGTCGGATCCTTCGAGATTTTCTGCAAAGCCCGCTGCAGATATTGGGCGGCCTCTTCCAGGCGGTTTTGACGGTAATACACCCAGCCCAGACTGTCCAGATAAGCGCCATTCTGCGGTTCGAGTTCCAGCGCCTTGCTGATCAGCTTCTGGGCTTCATCCAGCCGCACGCTGCGGTCGGCCAGCATGTAGCCGAGATAGTTCAGCGCGCCGGAATTGCCCGGGTCCATATCCAGCAGCCTGCGGAATTCGGCTTCGGCGGCGTCGTACTGCTTGGCTTTTTCGAGCATGGCGCCGCGCGTGAAGATTACGGCTTGTTTGTCCTGCTTGGCCTCGGAGAGCTTCTCGGCGGCATCGAGCGCCGCCAGCATGTCGGTATACCGCTTGCCCTTCTCGTATACCTGGGCGATGGCCAGTTGCGTTTCACGACCTCTGTCGCCGCTCAGCAAGGCGCGCAATTCCGAGACGGCCTCGTCGATTTTGCCCAGCTCGGCCAGCAGCGAAGCATGCGCTAATTTCACCAGGCGGTCTTTAGGAAACTTTTTCACCGCGACCGCGGCTTCCTCTTGAGCTTTGTTCAGATCCTTGGCCTGGCGCCAGGTATCCACCACCTCCACCGCGGCCCGCGGCGCGGCATCGGGGTCCACCTGCGGAATCTGACGGAACGTTTCCACCGCTTCCGGATACCGGCCGGCGTTGCGGTAAAGCCTCCCCAGCCCTTCGAGCAGTATGGTGCGGCTGCCTTTTTCGGATTCAGTGTAGTTCTTCTTCGCTGTGTCGCTGACCATCG
>JBGPKX010000032.1:0-23879 GCA_041486185.1 Bryobacteraceae bacterium
ATCCTGCTCGCCGCAGATCAGGAAGCCGTTACGGACCACGGTAAAGTGCCGAATGGTGAAATCGATGAGCGCCTTGGCGTGGGCCTGCCAATCGTCATCGATGGCCTCTTTCTTCTCGATCAGATAGCGTGCCAAGTTGAGCGGCGCCCAGGCGGTGCGATTGTCGGGCTCCTGGTGGTCCTCGAAGAACTGGGCCCAGAGCGATCCGTCTTTGGCGAGGTTGGGAATCTGGTTGCCGGCGATCCAGTCCCAAAGATGGTCGCGCGAGGCGGTAAATTCGTTGTGGCCGGCTTCAACCAACTTGTCCCAAAGCCGGAGAATGTAGGTCATGTTGCCGGACACCGGGCCGCGCGCTTCGCCCGTGCGATAGTCGGCGCGAAAAGGCCAGGGCGTGTGCGTATCGTCCGCGGCGGCCATGTTCGCCATCAACACGCGGGCTTGCTGCAGCGCCGAGCGCAGGTACTTTTCGTCTTTGGTCTCTTCGTGCAAGAGAAACAGGGCATATCCCGCGATGCCACCCTTGTCGGGTTCGATCTCGAACGGCCGGTCGCCTTGCGATCCCGAGTCCGGTGGCTGCGGAAACTTGGCCCGCCATCCGGTGGAGCGCACGAACAGCGGGTACTTGCCCGTATTGGGCGTGAGCGCTTCCTTTACGAGATAGTCGCCCATGTAACGCGCGAATGCGAGCACTTTGGGATTCTGCTTGCCTGTGTAGGCGTAGTACTTCAAGTAAGAAATGATGCCCATGCCGAGCTGCGTGGCGGGAATAAAATCGGGCTGCCGCTGGACGGGTTTGTAATCGCCATCCATAAACGTCATCCAGACGAAGCGCGGATAACCGTTCTCGATGGGACAGTTGAGATACCACTTCATCTCGCGGTCCAGCGCGTCCTGCCAGGAGGTCCAGGGCAGCAGCATGCCATGAGCGTCGTAGACGGCTTTGTGGTTGCCGATGGTTTGGGCGGGGCACGCTGCGGCGAGCATTAGTGCCAGCAGAATCCATTTCAGAACGGGCATAGGGAAACACGATAACAGACGCGCGGCATTTCGCAAAGGGCAGTTGCAGTAACATCAAACGAGGAGAAAGATATCCATGGCACGGCGGTCAACGCGCAGACGATTCCTCGAAGCGACTGGCGCTTTAAGCGCTGTTCTCACGGGCTGCAAACGCAACGCCGAAGAAGACGAAGGGCCCCGAAGAATCGGAAAGCCGCTGCGCGCATACGGCGAGCGGTCGGAATTCGAGAAATCGGCGCGCGCGCTTCCCACGACGAAGCTACTCGAAGTAGGCTCGAGTTACACGCCGCTCGCCGACCTAGTCGGCATCATCACGCCATCTTCGCTCCATTATGAACGCCATCATTCGGGCGTGCCCATGATCGACCCGGCTGAACACCGGCTGCTGATTCACGGCCTGGTGGAGCGGCCGCTGATTTTCACGATGGCGGAGCTGCGGCGGTTCCCATCGGTTTCGCGCATTTGTTTCATCGAGTGCGCGGGGAACAGCCACCAGGGCTACGGCGCGCGCGACGCACCCACGGTGCAGCTAAGCCACGGCATGGTGAGCTGCAGCGAGTGGAGCGGCGTGCTGCTGTCGCTGCTTCTCTCCGAAGCCGGCGTGCAACCCGCCGCCAAATGGATTCTGGCCGAAGGCGCGGACGCCTGCAAGATGCAGCGCAGCATTCCTGTCGAGAAAGCGGACGACATCATCGTGGCCTACGGGCAAAACGGCGAAGCGTTGCGGCCCGAGCAGGGCTACCCGCTGCGCCTGGTGATTCCGGGCTGGGAAGGCAACGCCAACATGAAATGGCTGCGGCATCTCAAGGTGGTGGATCAGCCGTACATGGCACGCGACGAAACCGCGAAATACACGGACTCCATGCCCGACGGCACTGCACGGCAATTCACTTTTGTGATGGATGCGAAATCCGTGGTCACCTTTCCGTCCGGCGGGCAGAAACTTGCCGGCGCGGGATTCTACGAAATTACCGGCATCGCGTGGTCGGGGCGCGGCCGCATCGAGCGCGTCGAAGTTTCAGCCGATAGCGGCGGAACGTGGCAAGATGCGGCGCTGAGCGAACCCCGGCTTCCGGCGGCCATCACGCGATTCCGGCTGCCGTGGCGCTGGGATGGGCGCGAAACCATTGTGCAGTCGCGCACGACGGACGCGACCGGCTACGTGCAGCCCTCGCACGAAGCCCTGGTCGCGGTGCGCGGAGCGAACTACGAATATCACAACAATGGCATCCGTCCCTGGAGGGTAATGGCGGATGGGAGCGTGACCGATGTTCCCGCTTAAATGTGCGCTGGTTGCGGCGACGTGCGTGGCGCTACTGGCGCAGTCGCCAAAATACGGCCTCGGCCGAACGCCGACGCCCGAAGAAATCCGCTCCATGGACATCACGCCCGCGCCCGATGGCACGGGACTGCCGGAAGGCCGCGGTACAGCCGTCGAGGGCCGTGACGTATATGCGCGTCGGTGCGCGCGCTGTCACGGCGCTAACGGGCAGGGTGGAGACGAGCCCAAGCAGTCGACGCTCGTGGGCGGCCGGGGGAGTTTGAAGACGGCCAAACCGCTCAAGACGGTCGGCAGTTATTGGCCGTATGCGACCACCGTTTGGGATTACGTGAACCGCGCGATGCCGCTCGATCATCCGGGCACGCTCACGCACGATCAGGTTTATTCTCTGGTGGCGTGGATTCTGCAGATGAACGGAATCATCGGGGAACACGATGTGCTGGATGCCAAAACGCTGCCCCAGATCAAGATGCCCAATCGCGATGGCTTCGTGCCGGATGCGCGGCCGGACGTCGGCGGGAAAACTCCGGCACCGAAGAAAATGGCAGGCAAGAAACCCCGTGCCGATGGGGGTCAGCGGTAGATTTCACGCACCAGCGGTACAATTTCATCCGGCACCAGGTGTTCCCAGGGGTCTCCGTGTCGAAGGCGTTCGCGAACCTCCGTCGCTGAAATGTTGCCGATCTCCGGCGGCACATCCAGCGCGTGAACGCGGTCGCGGATCTCAGCGGGCGGGTCATACCCGCTTTGCCTTGCGGCGACCAGCAGCTCGAAGTGATCGAGCATGCGCCTGAAAGCGTCCGGCTCGCCGTAATCCCATGCGATGATGCGCTCGGCGGCATCGCGTCCGCAGATGAACAAGAGATGTGCGGCAACGCCGTAAGCTTCGTGGCATTCATCGGCGATCTCGATGAACAAGCCCCGGTCGCTAGCCGCGATCGAGTAATGCGCCTCGCTGCCGGTTGCGGCCAATAGCATCGCAAGGCGTTGCTCGAACGTTGCCTCCTCGTATGTTTTGTGCGGGAATCCCCGCGGCAACACGAATAGCACTTCATCCACGGTGGCCAGCGCCGATTGCGCCAGCGCCAGATGTGCGCGCGTGGGCGGATTGAATGCCGCCGGCAAAACTCCCAACCGCTTCGGCGCACCCGTCGCTCGCCGGAAGAATTCAATCGCCACAGTACCTTTGTAGTACACTGAGCCTCGTCTGATGCGCAATCTTCCTTTTTTGTGTTTTTTGCTCACCGCGCCTCTTGCCTGGCCGCAGGATTTCGATGTTCTGATTCGCGGGGGCCGGATCGTCGACGGCACCGGCAACCCGTCGTTTCTGGGCGATATCGGTATTCGCGCAAGCCAGATCGCAGCCATGGGTCATCTCGCGGGCGCGAGCGCTAAGCGCATCGTCGACGCGAAGGGCCTCACGGTCACGCCGGGTTTCATCGACATCCACAACCATTCCGATTACACGCTGGTGGCCGATGGCAACGCGCAAAGCATGATCCGCCAGGGCGTTACCTCCATGATTCTGGGCGAAGGCGAGTCTGCCGCGCCCATCGGCGGCAAGCAGCAGCCCAGCGCCAAGCGCGTGCTCCTCAATGACGCTCCGGCAGACTGGACCGACTTCAACGGCTACTTTGCCCGCCTGTTGCGCCAGGGCATCTCGACCAATATCGCCAGCTACGTCGGCTCCAGCCAGATCTGGACCTATGTACGCGGCGAGCAGGCGGGTCCGCCCACGCCCGCGGAGCTCGACCAGATGCGCGTGCTGGTTCGCGAAGCCATGGAGCAGGGCGCGTTGGGAGTAAGCAGCTCGTTGAGCGGCCCGCCCGGATCGTGGATCGATACCGGCACGCTCGTCGCCATGTGCGAAGCGGCCGCGCCGTATGGCGGCAGCTATTCCACGCACATGCGCACCGAGGGCCGGGGCGTTTTCGAATCGGTGGCGGAGGCCATCGAGATCGGCCGCCGCGCGCACGTGCCGGTGGACATCATCCATCTCAAGATCGCCGAGCACACCATGTGGGGCCAGATGCCGGAACTGGTCGCGACCATCGCGCGCGCCCGCGCCCAGGGCCAGGAAGTGCAGGCCAACGTTTATCCCTACCGCGCCGGCCAAAACGATCTGGCCAGCATCATACCGCCATGGGCGCATGAAGGAGGCGCGCAGGCTCTGATCCAGCGCCTTAAAGATCCAGCGCTGCGCCCGCGCCTCGAAAACGAAATTCTGCACGGCATCCCGGGCTCGAACTGGTATGACCACTACACGGCTACCGGCGGCTGGGACGGCATGCTGCTGGTGTCGCTCGCTAATCCGCAGTACAAGAAATTCGAAGGCATGCGCATGAACCAGGTGATCGAGGCCATGGGCAAGCCACCACTCGATGCCCTGTTCGAGCTGCTGGAGGCCAACGGCGGTTCGGTGCCCACGGTTTATTTCCACCATTCCGAAGACGACATGCGCTACGCGCTCAAGCAGCCGTTTGTTTCGATCGGCTCCGACGGCACCGCAGTCGCCACCGAAGGCCCGCTCGCGGCAGGACATCCGCACCCGCGCTATTACGGAACGTTTCCGCGCGCGCTTGGGCGCTACGTCCGCGAAGAGAACGTGTTACCTCTGGAAGAGGCCATCCGCAAGATGACCTCGGCCAACGCAGCCAAGATTGGCATTTTCGACCGTGGCATTCTGCGGCCCGGAATGGCGGCCGATATCGCGATCTTCGACGCCGCGCGCATCATCGATAAAGCAACGTACGAAAAGCCACACCAATACTCGAGTGGGGTGGAATTTGTGATGGTTAACGGCAAGTTGGTGCTGGATGGCGGTCGCCACACCAACTCGCGGCCGGGGGTGATCTTGAAACGGCAGCGCGGCGGGCGCTCTTAGCGGTAGATTAGAAATAGGTAAATCATGTTCACGTGGATATGCCCGCAGTGTGGCCGCGAAGTTCCTCCAGCATATAACGAATGTCCCGATTGCACCGGCAAACAAGCGGGCTCGCCCGCGCCGGCACCGCAGTCTCAGCCGCAGGGTCCGGCAACAACGGTCATGACCGCGCCACCACAGCCGGCGCCTCCCGCCGAGCGATTGCCGCACGCGCTGCCGCCGGAGCCGACCAAGGGGGTTACGTTGCCCCCGTGGCTGATGAGCATCGTGTTCGCAGCCCTGTTCATTGCGCTGGGGGCAGGCGCTTATTTCGGGATCAAACACCTTTCGGGGTCCGGCGAAACAAGCGCTGGCGCGCCACAGGCAGCGCTTGAGAAGGCGCCCACAACCGCGCCTGCGAAAGCCAAGTCGAGCACGCTGCAGAAGTACGTTGAGGTTGTGGGACTGCGCTTGACCGAAGAGCCCAAAAAGAAGGCGCTGGTACGCTTCGTGGTGGTGAACCACTCGGGTGCGGAGATTGCGGACTTGGCGGCTAACGTGAACCTGTGGGCGCGGACGGCGAAATCCGACGAAGAAGCGGTGGGTACGTTCTCGTTCAAAGTGGCGTCGCTTGGCCCGTATGAAACCAAAGAAATGAGCGAACCGCTGAACACCAAACTGCGCGTCTACGAGTTGCCCGACTGGCAGAACCTCGTCCCCGAAGTCCAGATCACGTCGCCACAACAATAACGCCGGCAGCTAAGCGTGGGCGGCGTTACCGATGTCCGCCGTGCAGTATTTGCACTTGGTGGCTTCGGCAGCGATGGTTTCCGCGCACCGCGGGCATTTCTTCGACGGCGCGGCGGGCGCTTCCTTGATCAACGCTTTGGTGATCAGGTAGATCACAAACGCGATCGCCACGAAATCCACCACGTTGCCCAAAAAGCTTCCGTAGCTGATGGCGTTCACGATCTGTTTGCCATCCGCCCCCACGCCGGGGCCAAGCGGAATCTTGGCCGTGCGCCACTCCCCACCCGGCAGCAGCAGGCTGATCACCGGCATCACCACGTCCGCCACCAGCGACGAAACCACTTTTCCGGTAGCCGCGCCCATAATGAAACCGACGGCCAGCGCCAGCACCGAGTTCTTGGTCAGGAAGTCCCGGAATCCTTTGACCATTTGATTGTCCCCCGCTTCGACATGGATGGTACTACAAAAGCCGGACCAGGCTCTAGTGTCGTGAATCACAGATTGGTTGAAGAGAGGGTGGCGCAGCCTCTCCGGCTGCTGGGTCGAGATTCGTCTCGGCCTTGCCGAACAAAGACGTGTCGACACGAGTGCCGATACCGCAGGCCAAGGGCCCGCGCCACACGCCGCCACAATTCTTAAACAAACCTGTGACTCACCACACGAGCAGGCTGCTTGAAAAAGGCAGGCAACCACTCCCTCGCGGTCGCGGCTCGGAAACCCAGTCGTTGATTTGAGAGTGGTTGCTGAGCCGCGCGCGTGAGCAAGCGGTGTCCGAAACCATTTTTCAACACGCTCCTATCCTACGGAGTGCGGGACGCGTGAAGCGTTGCCTCGGCAATTTCCGCCTGGCGCGGATCGAAGTGGGAATTCAGATCGAGCGCCCGCGCAAGATTCTTGGCAGCCTCGGCCTTGTCGCCGAGTGCGCTGGCGATCATGCCGGCGTGATAGTAAAAGGCGGGCTCCGGCGTCCTAAATTGCAGCGCCTTCCGGGCAGCGTGCGCGGCTTCCGCGAATTGGCCGTTCTTGAACAGCGCCCAAGCCAGCGCATCGTATGTGTAGACGTCGCCCCGCACCTCTAGCTCGGCTTGCGCCAATTGGAGCGCGCGTGCCAGATTTCTATTCTGATCCGCGAACACCAGGGCGAGATTCCGGTTGGTTCTCTCATTGTTGGCGCGCGCCATTTTGTCGATGACGTCGATCAATTCGAGTTGCCGCCGAGCCTCGGATTTCTTCCCCGTGCGCTCGTAGAGATCGGCCAGTGCGGCCGCGTACTCCGGCATCGGCACGGCGGATTGCGCCCGCTTGAAGTTCTCGATGGCGTCGTCGTGGCGGCCCGCGGCCGCTTGCACGCGGCCCAGCCAGGCATAGGCGGGGTAATAACCGGTGAAGGTGCGCAGCGCCGATCGGTAAGCTTGCTCCGCCTCCGCCAGACGGCCGGTCTTGAAATACAGATTCCCCAGATCCACCAGGCACCATGCCGTGTTCTCTGGCGATGAACTGCCCGACGCAATCGCCCGCTGCATAATGGCAATCGCGCCCTCGGCGTCCCCCATGACCCAGCGATAGTAAGACGCGCGGTTGTAGCTCGATTGGTTGGGCTGCAGCGAAACCATCTTTTGATAAGCGTCGCCAGCGCCCTCGTACTGGCCAAGTTCCATCAATGCGTCGCCTAACGTGCCCCGGTTCCAGGCGTCATCCGGCGCGGTGCGGGTCATCTGGCGCGAGAATTCTGCGACCTCTGTGAACTGATGGCGCTCCAGCCCGATCTCGCTGCGCAGGCGCAGTGCCTCGTAATTGTCCGGCTCTTGCGACAGGACGCTGTTCACGATGCGCGAGGCGCGGTCGGTGTAGCCGAAATCGGTGGACTCGCGCATCTTCTGGATGTAGGCGCCGGCCAGCAGGTTCTGCAAGTGGAGATCACTTGGCTTAGACCCCGTCAGCTTCTGATACGAAGCAATGCGCTCATCGGTCGTAGACCTTGCGAAGCGGCTATCGAGCCCGGGGCTTTCGGCCAGGATGGGGGCGCACAACACCACCAACAGTGCAGGAACACGCATACCTGTTGAGAGTACGGGCAAACAAGTGGATCGGATTTAGCCGGCGCGCAGGAATTTTGCGAGCCGTTCCATGGCGGGCTCGAGAATGGACCGGTCGGCAGCGTAACAAATCCGCACCGATCCCTCGCCGCCCGCGCCGAACGCTACGCCGGGGGCCAGCCCGACCTTGGTTTCCATTAACAGCCGCCGGCAGAACTCGAAAGAATCCGTCAGCCCGTCGATTTTGGGGAACAGGTAGAACGCGCCGTCCGGCTCGGGTACGGTCACGCCGGGCATCTGCTCAAGGGCCGCGAGGCAGAAATCGCGGTTCTCTTTCAGCCGTCCGAGCATGAGCTTCAGCTCCCCTTCGCCGCACTCCAGCGCCGTCTCGGCGGCCTTCTGGGCGAAGCTGGGCGCGTGCGAAATGATGAATTCGTTCAGTTGCGTGGCCTTGAGGCCGAGATCGCGCCGCCCAATGAGCCAGCCCACGCGCCATCCGGTCATGCAGTAGCTTTTCGAAAACGAGTGGACCACCGCGACCGCATCGTCCCGCGTGGCCTTGCGGAGGATCGAGGGAACGGGATCGCCCATCCGGGCGCCGGAGTAGTAGAGCCGGTCGTAGACTTCATCCGCCAATAGCCAAAGCCCGCGCGCGCGGCAGAAATCGAGCAGCCGCTGTTGTTCCTCTTCCGTCGCCACCCAGCCCAGCGGATTCGAAGGCGACGTGTAAAGCAGCAGTCTGGTGCGTGGTCCGGCGGCAGCTTCTAGCGCGTCGAAGTCTACATGGTAACGGTCGCCGCGTAATGGATGCGGAATCTGCACGGCCACGGCGTTGGCCATGGCAATGATGGAAGAGCCGTTAGGCCAGGCTGGCGTCAGCACCAGCGCCTCGTCGCCGGGATCGAGCATCGATCGCAGGCTGACGTTCAGCGCCTGTACGCCGGACGCTGTGATTACAATCTCGCTTTCCGGATCGAGCTCGACGCCGTGCCATTCTTGATAATGCCGGGCGATGGCGCGGCGCAACGAAGGCAGCCCGGCGTTCTCCGTGTAGAACGTGTAACCATCGGCCAGCGCTTTCGTCGCCGCCTGCTTGATGTAGTCCGGCGTCGGCAGGTTTGACTCGCCGAAGTAGAGGCGCAGCACTCCGTCCATCGACATCGCCACTTCCGCCAGCTCACGGATACGCGAGTGCGGGACATTTTCTACGGAACGGGCGAGCGCGGGCATAGTGTTCATTGTGCCAGAGGTTATGGTGCAGTATCGTAGGACAGATATTCGTGCCTGGCCATTGGTGCATGAACGAAGAATGGACAGGCGGGAACGCCCGTCCTACCTGGAGGAATGCATGCAGGAGCTGATCCGCCGTTACCTCGATCGCGAGCTCGGCCGCCGGGGATTTATCGAAAGCTTGGCCGGCATGGGCTTCACGCTCGCCGCCGCCAAGGCGTTCCTCGCGCCGCTCGATGCTTCCGAGCGCGCCGCTGTCCACCCGGACTCCGCCGCCGCATCCACCATCGAAGGCACGGGCGGCGACCTCGTGGTGGCGCAGGCCAAGGCCGCCGGCGCCGAGTATCTGTTCACCAATCCCGGCTCGTTCGAAGTCGGATTCTACGACGCGTTCACCGATACGCCCGGTATGCAGCTCATCATGGGTCTGCACGAAGGCATCGTAATTTCGATGGCCGACGGCTATCACCGCGTGAGCCGCAAGCCGGCATTCGTCAACGTGCACGTGGTGGCAGGCACCGCGCAGATGGCTGGGCAGCTTTACAACGCCAGCCGCGATGGCTCGGCACTCGTGGTGACAGCGGGGCTGCTCGACAACGAGCTCTGGTCGGATGACGTAACGCTCGCGCCGCGGCCGGGTTTCAACCAAAAAGAGATCGTGCGGCAATTCACCAAGATTTCCTGGGAAGTCCGCAACGCCGAGAGCCTTCCGCTGCTGCTGCGCCGCGCTTTCAAGGTCGCGGACACCGAGCCCGGCGGACCGGTCTACATCGCGATGGCGAACTACGCGCTCGAAGCCAAAGGCGTGAAGGCGCAGATTCTGCCCGCGGAGCGCTTCCTGTTACGCGCGCGCGTGCGGCCGGCGGCCAGTGCGGTCGAAGAGGCCGCCCGCATGCTGGTCGAAGCGAAGCGTCCGCTGCTGGTGGCCGGGGACGAGGTCTGGAAATCCGGCGCGCAGGCGGAACTGCTGGAGTTTTCCGAAAAACTCGGCCTGCCCGTGGCGTTTAGCGGCGGTGCGTTCCGGAGCTTCCCGGTGAAGCACGAGCACTATCTGGGTGGCTACGATCTCCAGTCCGAGTACGTCAAACGCGGCGTCGATCTGGCGATCGTGATAGGCGCGCCCGATTTTGGCGGCCGCGCCATGGCGACGTCTCCCATCAAGTCGATCGAGCCGCCCGGCGCGCGTATTGTGCGGATCGGTATCGATACCGCTGCGATGGGCCGCACCAGCCCCACTGATCTCGCTCTGGTTGGCGATGTGAAGGAAGCGCTCGCGGACCTGCGTGCCGCGGTCGAATCGCTGCTCACCAAGAACCGGCTCAATTCGTTTGGAGCGGCGCGGTCTGAGGAAGTGCGCACTCTCACCGCCGCCATGCGCGCCAAGGCTGATGCCGAAGCGCGCCGGAATCACGGCCAGCATCCCATCCATCCGGATGAGCTCGGCGCCGCCCTGGCCCGCAACATCGACCCGAACGCCATCGTCGTGAGCGAGAACCTTACAGGTAAGTACGATGCGTTTCCGTTCGGCTTCCGCGACAACGAGCCCATGTGGCTGGGCAATACCGGCGCGGGTCTCGGCTGGGGCGTAGGTGCGGCCACGGGGGCGAAGCTCGCGGCGCCGGACCGTCAGGTGATCTGCTCCATCGGCGATGGCTCGGTGATGTACAGCGCCTCGGGATTCTGGACGCAGGCACGCTACGGCATTCCGGTTCTGACCGTCGTGTGGAATAACCACAACTACCAGACCGTACGCCACGCCTACGACGGCTACAAGGGCAAGATGCACACGAGCGGCCACTACGCCGGAATGTACCTGGGCTCGCCCGACATCGATTTCGTGAAGCTCGCCGAAAGCCAGGGCGTGAAGGGTGAGCGCGTCACCTCGGGCGCCGATCTCGATGCGGCCTTCAAACGCGGTGTAGCGGCCACGCGCGACGGCAAGCCGTATCTGGTGGAAGCCGTGATCTCACGGTACGGCGGCGGCGCGGAATCCACCTGGTACGAGAAATTCAATCTGGCGGAGAAGAGGAAGCGGCGGGTGTAAAGGAATGTTCGAGCGGTACACGGAAGCAGCGCGCAGAGCCGTTTTCTATGCGCGCTATGAGGCTGCAAAATGCGGTAGCGCCATCATCGAGACTGAACATCTGCTTCTCGGCGTACTCCATCAAGATCATGACCTGGCGTTGCGTTTGTTTGGGTCTGAACAGTCGGTAGCGGCGCTCGAAGCGCAGATCAGTTCCGCCGAAGCCGCTGTCGAAGCCAGTACTGCCGTCGATCTCCCGCTGAGCCAAGAGTCCAAACGCGTGCTGGCGTATGGCGCCGAAGAGGCCGAACGCCTGGGACACCGGCACGTCGGCACCGCGCATCTCGTGCTCGGCCTTTTGCGCGAACCCGACTCCCGCGCGGCCCAGGCGCTCGCTCAGGCCGGAGCGGAGCTGGCGCGGTTTCGCGAGCAAGTCGCCGGGCCGTCTCAGGGTAATGCAGAGCTGCATCGTTTGATCGACGAACTCCCTCCGGAACAGTGGGAGGCAGCCGAGCAGGCTTTGCGTTCCCTGATCAGCGGCTCCCAAATCACGGCGCGAGGGTCTTTGACGTCCTCTGTCCCAGGAGAATCCTGGGCGCGTGCTCGTGCAAGTGCCGCACCGCGTGGACCGTTCGAGCGGTACACGGAGCAGGCTCGCCGGATCATCTTTTTCGCGCGTTACGAAGCCAGCCAGTTCGGTGCCAATTCAATCGAGAGCGAGCACCTGCTGCTTGCTCTCTTGCGTGAGTACCCACCCTTGTTGGACCAGCTTCATAGCAGAGGGGCTGCGGTCTCGGATATCCGAAAAGAAATCGAGCAACGGAAGCCGCCAGGTCCGAAAACTCCCACTTCGGTTGATATCCCGCTCAGCAAGGAATGTGAGCGCGCGCTGACCTTCGCGGCCGACGAAGCTCGCCAGATGAAGCATCGGCAGATTGGAAATGCGCACTTGCTCGTGGGGCTGCTGCGGGAAGAGGGATGTCTCGCGGCCGAGTTGCTGCGCGCCCGCGGAATCGATCTCGAGGAAGCTCGGAAGAATCTCACCCAAGGTGCAAACACATGAAGAGCAGAAAATCGTGGCGGGAAAAGATGGACCGGCCCGCCAAGGTGGTTGACATTCCACCGCGAATGCAAAAACGAATGGGCTGCGGAAAGATGCTGATTCCCAGCCCGCTGGATATCGACGCGCTGATACGCACGGTGCGCCGCGGCCGGCTGGTCACGCAATCGCAAATACGGGAAAATTTGGCGCGTGCGTACAAAGCGGACAAGGCCTGCCCGATCGCGACGGGTATCTTCGTGCGCATCGCCGCCGAAGCCGCCGAAGAAGACCTGCGGCTAGGTAAGAAGCGTGTCACGCCGTATTGGCGCGTGATTCGCGACGACGGCTCGCTGAACGAGAAGCTTAAGCGGCAGGCGGCGCGGTTGCGCGAGGAAGGCTTCGTGATCCAACCCGGTCCGCGAAAGAATACCTTCCGCGTTAGAGACTTCAAGAGTCACGTCACAGCTCTGTAGCGCAGGGCCACGCGGTGTTTGCGGGGACCTGCGGGTTTTCGGCGCTAAATCGGCAACCTGCCGCAGGTCTCCAAAACCAGAAGCCCTACGCCACATTTTCGTCGATGCGATCGGAAGCGCCCTTTACCGCTTCAGCGACTCCCGCACCTTGCGCCCAAACTCCTCCGCCTTCTCGAGCACCTGCTTCTGATCGATCGTCAGCGATTGCGCGTCGCGCACCACCAGCTTGCCGTTCACCATCACGTCCCGCACGTCCGATCCTTTGAGAGCATACGCCATCTGCGAGTAGACATCGTAAAGCGGAACGGCATGCGGCCGGTCGAGCCGCACGGTGATCAGGTCGGCGCGCTTGGCCGGTTCGAGCGATCCGATCTCCTTCTCGAGTCCCAGCGCTCGCGCGCCGCCGATGGTCGCCATCTCGAGCGCCTGCCGCGCCGGCAATGCCCGAGGGTCGCTCGTAATGAGCTTTTGCAGCTTCGAAGCCAGATCCACCTCCTCAAACAGGTTGAGATCGTTGTTGCTGCCGGCGGGTCCATCCGTGCCGAGGCCCACCGCCAAACCAAGCGCCAGCATCTTCGCGACCGGCGCCGCTCCGCTGGCGAGCTTCATGTTGCTCGAAGGACAGTGGGCCACGCCCACGCGACGGTCATGCAGGATGTTGAGATCCGCGTCATCTACCCAAACCGCATGTGCCGCAAGCGTGCGGCCGCTAAAGATACCGAGGGCGTCGAGCGCCGCCGTGGGTGACTGGCCGCGCTTTGCCAGGGTTTCTTCGTTCTCACGCTTCGTCTCAGAGAGATGAATCAGTAACGGTGCGGAGTAACGGTCCGCCAGCGCCCGGGCCTGCCTCAGCGTGTCGTCTGTGTTGGTAAAGATGGCGTGGGGTGCGGGCGCCGCTGTGATCAGTGGATCGCCTCGAAAACGCTGCATGAATGCCTCGGTGAAGCGCAGCGCATCGGCCGGCGTCTTGGCATCCGGAGACGGAAATCCGATGATGGTCTCGCCCAGCACGCCGCGCATCCCGCATTCTTTGGCCGTCTCCGCGATCACGTCCTCGAAGTAATACATGTCGGTGAAGGTGGTGGTGCCGGAGAGCAGCATTTCGAGACACGCCAGCCGCGTCCCCCAACGAACGAAATCCGGCGTCACGTTCCTTGCTTCGGCGGGGAAGATGTACTTCTCGAGCCATTCCTGAAGTTGCAGATCGTCGGCAATACCGCGCAACAGCACCATGGGTGCGTGCGTGTGGGTGTTGATGAGGCCGGGAGCAATCAATGCGTCGGGACGGTCGAGGCGCTGTTTGGGCTGGTACGCGCGGTCGATTTCGCTCTTGCTTCCGATGGCAACGATGCTGTCGCCGCGGATGGCGACCGCGCCATTCTCAATGACGCGGCGCTGTGCGTCCATGGTGATGACGAAGCGCCCGCTCCAGATCCAGTCGACAGGCGCAGCGCAAGCCCACCACGCAAGCACCGCAAAGAGGCCGCAAAGGCGGAGCATGGAATGAACTCGGCAACTAATTCTCGGGAGCAGGCCGCGCACTCAGATCTCCAGCCGTGGCAGCAGGGCTTTGAGAAACTTCACCAGGGTACCGCGCACCGCCGCGCCCGTTTCCAGTACTTCTTCGTGATGGATCTTTTGCGGCAGAATGCCCGCCGCCATGTTGGTGACGCATGAAATGCCGAGACAGCGGGCGCCCATGTGATTCGCCGCGATCACTTCGGGCGCCGTCGACATCCCCACCATGTCGGCGCCGATCGCGCGCAGATAGCGGATCTCGGCCGGCGTTTCGTAACTCGGCCCGAGCAGCGCCGCGTACACTCCTTCGTTCAGCCTGATTCCCAGCTCGCCCGCCACCTGCTTAGCGGTCTCCCGGTAACTTCGCGCGTACGCGTCCGACATATCGGGGAAGCGTGGTCCCAGCGAATCGTCGTTCGGTCCCGTCAGCGGGCTCGATCCCTGCAAATTGATGTGATCGGAAATCAGCACCAGCGCGCCCCGCTCGAACGCCAGATTGATCCCGCCCGCGGCGTTCGTAAATACGAACGCGCGCACGCCCAGCTTGCCGAGCACGCGGACCCCGAACGCGACCTGCCAGGCCGAGTAGCCCTCATACAAGTGCACGCGCCCCGACATCACCGCAACTTCGAGCGTGCCCAGCATGCCCAGTACAAGTCTCCCGGCATGCCCCACAGCGGTCGACACCGGCCAGTTGGGTATCGATGCATACGGAATTTCCTCGCGCCCGATCAGCTCATCGGCAAATCCACCGAGGCCGCTTCCCAGCACCACCGCAACACGCGGCCGCAGCTTGGTTCGTGATTCGAGATACCGCGCGGCTTCCTCAATCACTCGCGCCAACCTCCGCCGTTCACACCAGCATCCCTGCAATACAGGCCGACATGAAATTCGCCATTGACCCCACGGCGACCGATTTCAAGCCCAGCCGCGCGAGATCTCCTTTCCGGCTGGGCGCGATGGCCCCGATGCCGCCGATTTGAATCGCAATCGAGCTGAAGTTGGCGAACCCGCACAGCGCATAGGTGGCGATGGTGAACGAGCGCGGCTCGAGATGCGCTTTCAGCGGTCCCAACTGCAAGAACGCCACGAATTCGTTCAGCACCAGCCGCGTCCCCAGCAGGTTGCCGATGGTGGCGCAATCGTTCCACGCCACACCCATCAGCCAGGCTACCGGCGCAAAGAGCCAGGCGAAGACCTGTTCCAACGACGACGGCAGCCACCACAAACCCGGCAGCGTGCGGCCCCAGCCCAGCGTGCCATTGATCATGGCGATCAGCGCCAGAAACGCGATCAGCATGGCGCCGATGTTCAGCGCGAGATGCAAACCGTCACCAGCGCCCTGCGCCGCGGCGTCGATCACGTTCACCGCCGTCTTCTCCACGCGCACATCCACGCGCCCCGCCGTCGCCGGCTTCCCTGTCTCGGGCACAAACATCTTGGCCAGCATAATGGTCGCCGGCGCGGTCATGATCACCGCCGTGAGCAAATGCCGGACCTCGACACCCGCGATTTTGACGTACGCCGCCATCACTGCGCCCGAAATGTGGGCCATCCCGCTCACCATTACGGTGAACAGCTCCGATTCCGTCATCCCGGCGATAAACGGCTTGATGGTCAGCGGCGCTTCCGTCTGGCCCATGAAGATGCTGGCGGCAACGTTCAGCGATTCCGCGCCGCTCGCGCCCATCACTTTCTGCATGACCACGGCCATGGCCTTTACGATTGCCGGCATGACCCCCAGGTAATACAGAATCGAAAAAAATGACGCGATGAAGATGACGATAGGCAGCACTTGAAAAGCAAACACAACGCCAAACGCGCCGCTCTTGATCCCCAGCGGTCCGAACACGAAATGGCTGCCCGCTTCGGCGAAATTGAGCATGGCGTTCACGGCCACGCCAGCCACTTCGAAGACCTTCCGGAAATCGGTTTTGAGCACGAGAACCGCGAAAGCGAATTGCAGCCCCAGGCCCCAAAAGATGATTCGCCGTTGAATGGCGCGGCGATGTGTGGAGAACAGCCAGGCCGTGGCCAGGATGGCGGCGATGCCGAGCAGGCCGGTGAAGCGAGCCATTAACGAGATGGAGAGATGGGGAGAGCGGGAGAGGGCGAGACGAGGACAACTCGTCGCGGAAGCATTTGTCTCCCGATCCCCTTGTCTCCCAGTCCCCCCATCATTACGAAATTACCCCACAACCTCGAGTATCAGTTCCCGGTCCTCGGCCTTCTGCGACGAGATCCGGAAAGCGCCCTCCACCATTTCGGCGGCTTCCTCAACGTGCTCCTCGCTGGTGTAGTAGAGGCGGCAGAGCACTGAACCGGCGTCCACCTTCTCGCCCACCTTCACTTCGAGGATGACGCCCACGGCGGGGTCGATGCGGTCGTCTTTGCAGTCGCGGCCCGCGCCCATCAAAGTGGAGGCGCGGCCGACGTCTTCCGCCTCAATGGCGCTGACGTAGCCGCCGCGTGGCGAGGCGATCTCGCGCATGCCCGTGGCATTGGGCAGGAGTTCGAACTTATCGAGCGCCTGCGGATTGCCGCCCTGCGCCTGGATCACCTGCTTGAGTTTGCGATAGCCGGAGCCGTCCACCAGTTTGTTTTCGGCAAGGTGCCGCGCCTCATCCAGCGTAGGCGTGATCTTCGCCAGGTGGATCATGCGCGCCGTGAGTTCCAGGCACAGCCGCGTGAGGTCCGGCGGCCCCTGGTTCATGAGCGTCTGCGAAACCTCCATCACCTCGAGCGCATTGCCCACCGCGTAGCCTAGCGGCTGGTTCATGTCGGTGATGAGCGCCTGAACACGCTTGTCCATGCGCCGCCCTATGCCCACCATCATCTGCGCCAGCCGCCGCGCGTCCACCTGTTTCTTCATGAACGCGCCGCTGCCTACCTTTACATCGAGCACCAGAGCATCCAGCCCCTCCGCCATTTTTTTCGACATGATGGAAGAGGCAATCAACGGGATGGATTCCACGGTCGCCGTGACATCGCGCAGCGCGTAGAGCTTGCCATCGGCCGGCGCGAGCTGATCCGATTGCCCCATGAAACACAGTCCCAGCTCGCTTAACTGCGCGCGGAACTGCTCCACCGTCAGGTCGGTGCGAAAGCCGGGAATGGATTCGAGCTTGTCGAGCGTGCCGCCGGTATGTCCCAGCGCCCTTCCCGACACCATCGGCACCACCACGCCGGCTGCGGCGGCGAGCGGCGCAACGACCAGACTGGTCTTATCGCCAACTCCGCCCGTCGAGTGCTTGTCCACCTTGACGCCGCTAATCGCCGACAAGTCTACTGTTTCGCCGGACCGGATCATGCACTCCGTCAGAGTGGTGACTTCGCGATCCGTCATGCCTGCAAAAAACACGGCCATGAGGAACGCGGACATCTGGTAGTCCGGGATTTCCCCGCGGGTATAGGCGTCGATTAGATGGGAAATCTCTCCTGGATCCAGTTCTTCGCCGTCACGCTTCCTTCGGATCAAATCAACTGTGCGCATGGAATGAGACACCTAGGCTAACATCATAAGGCGCTCAAAGTAAAGGAATAGTTGGAGTTACCGGGAGGCTCCGCTGTGCGATTCGCGTGGCTCACCCCACGATTGCGGGTATGGGAACACGATATCGGCCGCGGAAGATTTGGCCGAACAGCGTCAGGATTTCGTCGTGAATAAGCCCGTTATCCACAAGCACATCGGGTCCGCGAAGCTGGTGCGGTTCACCGTGCATGCCGGAATATTTGCCGCCGGCTTCCGCCGTGAGCAGCAGGCCCGCCGCCATGTCCCACGGATTTAATCCAAATTCCCAAAACGCATCGAGGCGGCCGCAGGCGACGTAGGCCAGATCGATAGCCGCCGACCCGCAGCGCCGGACACCGTGGGTCAGCATGCCGAGCTGATGGTAGAAGTGAATGTTCACGCTCAGGTGCCGCTTGCGGCTGGGGAAACCAGACGCTACGAGCGCACTGTCGAGTTTCGCGATTTCGGAGACGTGGATGCGCTTGCCGTTGAGAAAGGCGCCGGCCCCCCGTTCAGCCGTAAACAGCTCTTCGCGCACCGGATCGAAAATCACCCCGGCGATCAATTCGCCGGCCGATTCCAGCGCCATGGTTACGTTGAAACACGGAAAGCTGTGAGCGAAGTTGGTGGTGCCATCGAGCGGATCCACGTACCAGCGGTAGCCCGACGAGCTCTCGTGTCCGCCGCCCTCTTCAGCCACGATGGCGTGCGATGGAAAATGCGCGATCAGCCGTTCGACGATGAGCCGCTCGGAGGAGCGGTCGGCCTCGGTAACGATGTCGTATTCGCCTTTGGAATCGATCGCAATGCGCCGGTCGAACCGTGTCATGAGCAAGGCGCCGGCTTCGCGCGCGATCTCGGCCGCGGTTTCCACGTACGAAGGCATGGGCGGTTAAGAACCCGCCTCGGTCAGATATTTGATGTCGTGTTTGAAAATGAAAAGATTGGGCTCGCCCTTGCGCGTGATGCGAATGAACGAAGCGTCGTAGTATTCGACGATGCCGGCTACTTCCTCGTTGTTGCTCAACCGCACACGCACCGGAATCTGACGCTCGATCAGGTACTTGAGGTACTTGGCTTCTTCAAGCGTATGCTCCGGCGCGCGCGTGCCGGACTTTCCACCTTGCTTGGATGACACTAGGGCTCCTGGTGTTTTACTTCCCGGGGACTACCAAAATTCTGCCACTCGGACGGCCGGAATTGCCTTCAGCCTCTCCATAATAGCCGTTGCGCGCCAGCACGCGCAATTGCGGATTGCGCACGCGCAGTTCCAGCCGATGGAAACGGTTCTTGGTGAGTGGAACGTCTTTGGGATAGTACGCCATCAAATATTGCGTGCGCAGATCCTGAATCAGATCGGTAAAAGCCTTGTCCAGTTCCGCCCCTAGTGTTGGCGCGAACACACGGCCACCGGTGCCCGCGGCGAGCGTAGTGAGCGCGTTTTCGCCGCCCACATTGCGCCCCGCATCGTTGGCGATAGGCACCACCAGGATGGGATAAATCACGCAGTCGGCCAACTGCGCCGATTCGAGCGCTCTGTGAAAATCCGTGGAGCTGGTGGTATCGCCGCCATCGGTGACGATCACCATCACGCGCCGGCCGTCGCGATCCTCCAGATCTCTCGCGGTGAGATAAATGGCGTCGTAGAGCGACGTCCCGGCTTCAGCCTTCAGCGTGTGCAGCGAGTGCTCGATCGACGCGGCGTTGCGCGTGAAGTAATTTTGCCTGATCACCTGGTAGTTGAAGCTGTAAAGCGCCACAGCGTCCTTGGAATTTCCCTCCGCGAAGAGCGCGTGCAGAAATTTCGTTACCGACTCGACTTCATACTTCAGGTCCTTGGCGGTCGAGCCGGAGATGTCGATTAGCAGCGAGACCGATAGCGGCTGCTCCGTGCGCCGCTCGAATACGGCGATCGGCTGCGGCACGTTGTTGTCGAGGATAGTGAAGTCTTCTTTGGCGAGCGTGCCGACCAGTTGGCCGGCCGGATTCTTGACCGTCGCCACCACGCGCACCAGGTTGACGTCGACGCGAATATCGGCCTGCTGGGCGGTCAGCGCGCAACAGAGGAGAGCGCTAAGGATTGGAAGCCAGCGGCGCACTGCGGTCCCACTCCCCTTCCACCCAGACCTCACCGTCGGCAAAGTGCTCCTTCTTCCAGATGGGAACCAGCCGCTTGAGCCGGTTGATTCCCTCGAGCGCCGCGTCGAACGCCGCCTTGCGATGAGGTGCGGTCACGATCACCGCCACGCTGGTTTCTCCGATCTCCATGCGGCCCAACCGGTGTACCATGGCGATGCGGCCGATGGCGTGCGATCCGGCGATTTCGCGGCCGATTTCGGCGAGCGTCTTGATCGCCATGGGCTCGTAACATTCGTAATCCAGATAGAGCGTGCGCCGGCCCCTGGAGTTGTTGCGCACCACGCCTTCAAAGGTGATCACCGCTCCGTCTTCGCCCGCGACCAGCCGAGTGATGATGGCGCGTGTGTCGATCGGCTGTCGCGTGAGCGCGAAAAAGTGACCTGCCGCGTCCCGGATCTCGTGTGTGTATTGGAGCTGCGCGGCCGTGGACCCGCCGCTCACCGGCGGCAGGAAAGCCACTTCGTCCCCGTCCCTCACACGCTCGGAAGCCTTTGAAAACTCGTGATTGCGCGCCAGCACGATGCTGCCTGACATCTCCCGCAACCGGGGAAAGCGGCCGGCATAATGATCGAAAATGCTCGCCAGGTGCGCGTCTTCCGACACCTGTAACTGCTCTTCGGCCGAGCCCACGATATCCTTTAACATCCCGAAAAACAGTACTTTAACGCGCATTTCCTGTAGCTAAGTTTAGCAGACGCCTGCGAGCGCACTCCGGTTGCGGCGTTTTATAATCGCGCCGATGCCTTCGCGCTCAGTGCAGCTTCAGAAAGGCCTGGTCCTGCTGCTTGCCGTGATTCCTCCGGCGGCATTCTCGATCAATTTTTGCGCCTGGATTTTCGGATGCGGATGCCGGTCGTGGTGGGCCGGCGCGGCGGCTAGCTGCAACATTCACATGCAGGGCGCGAAGCATTGTCCGTGGTGTATCTACGACGGCCAGGGCTTCTTGGTAGCGTTCGTACTGATTCTGGCCACGCAAGCCGTCATCACGTTCCTGCCGGGCCGGCTCGGCTGGAGATACCGGCTTGTGCTCGCTCTGGCCGCGTTTCCGCTGATCGGGGCGGCTGTGGCCGCGATTTACGGATGGATCTCCAACTATTGGAGCTGATCGGTAGCGCAGGCCTCCTGGTTTTGGAGACCTGCGGCAGTTTGCGCGCATGGCTTGTAAACCAAAAGCCGCAGGTCCCGCAAACCCCACGCCGCCCTGCGCTACGATGAATCGTCGATGCAAATTCACCAGACACGCGTGCGTGTGCGCTATGCCGAAACCGACCAGATGGGCGTCGTCTATTACGCCAATTACCTGGTCTGGATGGAAGTCGCGCGGGTCGAATTCTGCAAGGCGCTCGGCTTCCGTTACAAAGATATGGAGATCGACGACGGCGTGCTCCTTGCGGTAGTGGAAGCGCATTGCCGCTATTTGTATCCCGCGCGGTTCGATGAAGAGATCGTCGTGGAAACGCGGATCGCTGAGGCGAATTCGCGGATCGTCAGCTTCGCTTACGAAATGCGGCTCGCGGAAGGCGATCGAAAACTGGCCAAGGGGTCCACGCGCCACATCTTCTGCAATCGCGAGATGAAACCCACGCGGCTGCCTGCGAAGTACCACAAGGCGTTTGGAATAGCGTAGATACGCTATCATTACAAACGAATGTGTAGCAGGCTCCACGCACGGAAGCTGGCGGCTGTCTTCTGCCTCGCTCTGTTACTCGTTGCGGCTCTAATCCCCGCCGCATCCGGTCTGCTGTACGCCATCCCGGCTCTGCTGTGGTTGTTCTTCGCGGCTATCGTTACCGTTTCTATCCGCCGCGCAATCGAAGAGGAGAGCCCGCAGCGCACTGCATTCCTCTCGATTCTCCCATCCCGGGCGCCTCCGATCGCATAAGCCGTTTCACGACCCAAATCATTCCAACGCGGTGAGCTCATTCTGCATTTGCAGCGTGGGCGATCGGAGAAAATCAATGAGAACGCGTTTCTGCAAACTGGTGGTTTGCATGGTCCTCGGCCTCGGTGCGCTCATGGGTATGCCTATGCGCGCCGAGGAGATTGAGGAGCTCATGCGCACGATGAACGAACCAATGATTGTCGTCACGATTCCTGACGAAAGCGATAAAGATGACCCGCTCAAGAAGCTGCTGGAGCGAAAAGGCGCGTAAGGGTCTACCGCAGCAGAAACTCCTTGACGAACATCACCGTTGCGGCGAACTGAAAATCCTGGTTCTTCTTTTTGGCGAAGCCGTGGCCTTCGTCGTCGGCGATCAGGTACCAGACGGACGCGCCGTTCTTCCGGATGGCCGCGGCCATCTGTTCGCCTTCGTGCGCGGGCACGCGTGGATCGTTGCGGCCGGCCACGATGAACATGGGTTTGGTGATCTCGCCTGCGTGGCGCAGCGGCGCGATCTTCTCGAAAAACTCGCGAATCTTGGGATCGCGCTCATCGCCGTATTCCACGCGTCGCAAGTCTCGACGGTAAGGCGATGTCCGCTCGAAGAAGCTCACGAAATTCGAGATGCCCACCACATCCACCGTGCAGCGGATCCGGCCATTGAAATGAAATGCCGAGGCCAGCGTCATGTATCCGCCGTAACTCGCGCCCGTAATCAGAATGCGTTCAGCGTCGAGCCGCGGGTCGCTCGCGATCCAGTCGAGCAGCGCGCCGATGTCCTTCACCGAGTCCTCGCGCTTGATTCCGTTATCCAGCGCCAGAAACGTCTTGCCGTAGCCGGACGATCCCCGAACGTTGGGGTAAATCATAGCCGCGCCCAGTTCGCTGATGTAGTAATTGTTGCGGCCGAGGAAGCTGGGGAGAGACTGGCCCTCGGGTCCGCCGTGAATATTGACGATCACCGGGCGCGGACCCGTGAAGCGTTTCGGCGGCAGAAACAGAAAACCAGATACAGTGCGGCCGTCGAATGACTTCCAGTGAATCGACTCCGGCTCGCTGAAGTTTTCCGTATTGAGGCCGCCGGTCTCGCTTCTGGTCCAGCGCTCGAGCGCGCTCTTCTCGACGTCGATCGAGTACACGTCCGACGGACTGCGCGCCGAGCTGAGGCTGAAGCCCAGATCGCGGCCGTTGTGATGCCACTTTAGGCCTGAAATCACCCCGCGCGGCAGCGTAGGCAGCGGCAGGTCCTGGCGCGTCTGAGTGTCCATCACAATCAGTTTGGAAAAGCCGTCTTCATTCAGCACCCAGGCCAGGCGCCGGCCATCATCGGAAAGTTCCAATTCGCCCGCATCCCACTTCTGGCTGGGCCTCACGAACGTCAGCGCGCGAGTCGCGAGATCCAGATATGCCACACGCTCGAACTCGCTGCCGCGATCCGTCGTCAGGTAGAGACCCTTGCCGTTCTTCGCAAACTGCGCGTTGCCGTAAGAGCCTTCCTCCGACGTCAGCCGTTGCTTCTCGCCGGTCGCCACGTCAACCAGATAGAGCGAGCTGTCGTGCACCGAGCGCCGGTCCTCGACCGCGATCTGCTTTCCGTCGGGTGACCAGGCGGTGGCGAACCAGCCGCCACCCTCGACCTCCAGCACGCGCCGAGCGTTTTTCGGCTCGTCCGGATCCATCACATAGATGTCCGTGTCGCGGCCGTTACGGAAGGTGGAGGAATAGGCAAGCAACCGGCCGTCTTTCGACCAAAGCTCGCTGGTGTTGCGCGAGTGCCCGTCGGTGAGCAGTTCGATGGCGCCCGATCGCATGTCGAAACGGTAGAGTTGGTAGAACTCGCCGCCCCCGGTGTCCTTCGAGAACACATACGCATCGCCCGCAGCGGGCCGGTAAAGCGCGCCGCCGGTGCGATCGGAAAAGAAAGTCAATTGCGTGCGCGCCCCGCCGGGCATGGCCACATGGTGGATTTGCGGCACGTCGCCGAAGCGCGTCGAGATCAGCATCTCGCGCCGCCTCGGATGCCAGTCGAGCAGGCTGGCGGCGCGAATATCGTTGTAATGCGCCAGCTCGTCCATCAAGGCCGATGGAATGGGCGGGACGTCCTGAACGTGAA
>JBGPKX010000033.1:0-23870 GCA_041486185.1 Bryobacteraceae bacterium
CAATATTCCTCATCCTCTCTAGTGGTACAGTGCGGGGCATAAAACTCTTAGGAAATGACTCCTGGTCTCCTTACCATCTATAGTGGGCGAACGCCTTGTTGGCTTCCGCCATACGGTGAACGTCGTCCTTCTTCTTGATCGCTCCGCCGCGCATGTTGGCGGCGTCGCTCAACTCATTGGCCAGCTTCTCCGGCATCCCCTTTTCGGGGCGGGAACGCGCGTTGAGCACGATCCAACGGATGGCCAGGCTGGTGCGGCGGGTAGTCGGCACCTCGATGGGCACCTGATAGTTGGCGCCGCCGACGCGCCGCGTCTTCACCTCGAGCAGCGGCTTGCAGTTCTCCACCGCCTTCTTGAAAAGCTTGAGCGGGTCGTCGCCCGAGCGCTCGCGGATCTTCTCCATCGAGTCGTAAAAAATCCCCTGCGCGGTGTTCTTCTTGCCGTCCCACATCATCGAGCAGATGAATTTTTCGACCAGGGTCGAGTTATAGACCGGGTCCGGCTGGGATTCCCGGTTTTCTGCGCTTCTCCGTCTGGGCATAGTTCCTTACGCTTTCGGCCTCTTCGCTCCGTACTTGGAGCGCCCTTGCTTGCGGTTGGCGACGCCGGCGGTGTCAAGCGCGCCGCGGATCACGTGATAGCGCACGCCCGGCAGGTCCTTGACGCGGCCCCCGCGGATCAGCACGATGGAGTGTTCCTGCAGGTTGTGGCCGACGCCCGGAATATAGGTCGTGACTTCGATTCCGTTGGTGAGCCGCACGCGCGCGACTTTACGCAGCGCCGAGTTGGGCTTCTTGGGAGTCGAGGTATAGACGCGCGTGCAGACTCCCCGCTTTTGCGGACAGGCCTGCAGCGCGGGGCTGGCGGTCTTCCACCGCGGCGGTCTGCGCCCGCTACGCACGAGTTGATTAAAAGTCGGCACGTACCTTCCTCTTCGTGATGTAGTTCAAAAAGTGACGCGATCCGATTACATACCTGCCCCGGCTTCAACCGGGTCCTGCGAGGTCTGCAAACGGTTCAGAATTTAGAAGCACATCCGGAACTGCGGCACTCCACTTATCCGGCTGCTTCCATTGCGAGAACTTCGGACTAGCCCATGCTCCAAACGGCCTTGCTCTCCCTCGCCATTTGGAACCTCGGGGCCGACCCCCGGCCGGCCCATATCACGATACGGGGGTAGCACGGGAGCAGAAGAACTAACTCGCGAAACCTTCCAATGATATCCAAAGGCTTTGGGATGTGTCAACAGCGGTTCGGTGGTGGTAGTGGCCCGCTTTGAAGTTTTTAGGCTCTTCGGCCGCCGAGTCATTTCGGAACTGGCCGATGCGCGGACAAGATGATGCCCACGACGAGAAGAACGATCAGGGGAACGCCTACGGGCCATGGAATTGATTTTAGGAACAGATCCGGCAGATGCATCGACTTGCCCTCCTGGGCAACAACGCGATCACGTTTCGGGGCTTCAAGGTTTCGGGGAAACCCGTGGCACGCCATTCTTCGCTGGTTCAGTTCCGTCAACCATTTAACCTCCAACGCTGGGAAACCCCGCCGAGCCGCATTTCGTCATTTGATATATGATTCAAACTGTGAGGATCGGTGTATGAGAACCTGGCAGAGGATTTCCTTCGCGTTACTTGTGTTTCTGGCTTTCGCCGGGGTTTCGCTCCCCCAGGACGAGGGTCCTAAGAAGGATGTCGGCGAAACCGTCGCCAAACCACGCAAGAAGGACGCCAGCGTGGCCGATCCCGACCAGGCCCCGATCCCCTCCAAGCTGAGCAATAAGAACAAACCCGATCTGCCGCCCGGCGCTCCCAGCTTCAAAGTCGACACCAGCGTAGTTAGCGTGGACGTTGCGGTTCTGGACAATAAAGGCCACTTCATCCCCAACATCCCCAGAGGCAATTTCCGGATTCTAGAGGACAACGTTCCCCAGCAGATCAGCAATTTCTCCATGGGCGAAGCTCCCATGACGGTTTGCATGCTGATCGAGTTCAGCAACAAGTTTCAGCAGTATTGGTCCTCGACGTGGTACCAGACGCTCACGGCCTCTTACGGCTTCCTCGAGACGCTCAAGCCGGAGGACTATGTGGCCGTGATCGCCTACGACATGCGGCCGGAAATCCTCTCCGACTTCTCGACCGACAAGCGCAAGGCCTACGAGGCCATGCAGCGCCTCCGCATCGCCGGATTCTCCGAGGCGAACATGTACGACGCGCTGGTGGATACCGAGCAGCGCATGTCGGGCATCGAAGGGCGCAAGGCCATCGTGCTGATTGCCTCCGGCATCGATACCTTCAGCAAGCTGACGTTCGACAAAGCCCGCAAAGCTATTCAGGACGCGGGCGTTCCGATCTATGCCATCGGGCTCATGCAAGCCATTCGCGAATACATGGATGCCCGTGGAGCCATGGGCCCCATGGCGCGGATGGACTTCCTGCAAGCCGATAACCAGATGCGCACATTCTCCAAAGAAACCGGCGGCATGTCTTTCTTCCCGCGATTCTACGGCGAATTTCCCAGCATCTACCAGGCCATCCAGCAGTCGCTGCGCAACCAGTACTCGCTGGCGTACTCGCCGATAAACACGGCGCACGACGGAAGATTCCGCAAGATCAAAGTCGAGCTGGTGAGTCCGAACAACGAGCCGCTGCGCGTGACCGATGAGAAGGGCAAGCCGGTGAAGTACCAGATCGTCGCCAAGGCCGGGTATAGCGCTCCACGCGAAGTGGAATGAAAAGTACAGCCGGCAGAAGCCTGAAGTCGAGACCAACGTTGTGCGCAGGCGCACAAATTCTGACTCCCGACTTCTGGCTCCAGTCTTTTTCTTCTGGCTCCTGACTTCTTCCGCAAAGTCAAGTTCTCAAAATTGCTTCATTACAATTCGATGCAGAATCGTTGACACTCTCGTGAATTCTCTGATACCCTCGCACGGTCCCATGAAAACACCGCCAGCACCGGCGCGCCAGAGTGCTACCATTTTGCTCGTTGATGACAATCCGCATGGTCTGGTGGCCCGCCGAAATGTTCTCGAAGAGCTGGGCTACGTGATCCACACCGGCGCGAGCGGAGCCGAGGCGCTGGACCTGCTCGCATGCCATAAAGTAGACCTGGTGATCACGGATTTCCGCATGCCTAATATGGACGGCATGGAGTTGATCAAGCGAATCCGGCAGTTGCGCGCGGATCTCCCCATCATTCTGCTGTCGGGATTTGTGGAGCCCCTGGGGTTGACCGAGCAATCGACCGGCGCCGACGTGGTACTTTCAAAAAGTGCGGGCGAAGTGGGATTTCTGGTCCGTTCGGTGCGGCGCCTCTTGATCCGGCAGCCGCCGAGCAAGCCTTTGGAATCGGAGCGCTTGCCGCAGACGAACAAGGCCCGCAACGCCGGATAGCCGAGCCGGCGGGGCACCCTAGGCTTCCGGCCGGCCGGCTTCCCCTTCTGATGAGAATCGGCTCTCTAATCCTTCTCCTGGCGCTCGTCGCGCCTGCCGCCACGAGCGAGCGCAGCACACAGAAAAGCGTCAACCGCTGGATGAAATCCCTCAGCCTGCGCGACAAAGTGGCGCAGCTCGTGATGATTCCGTTCTCCGGCCACTCGATCAGTACCAGCACCCGTGAATATCGCAAGTTCGTGCATCTGATTCGCGACGTGCGCGTGGGTGGGCTGATCCTGGTGAACGTGGCGCAAGGGCGTTTGGTGCAGCGCGCCGAGCCCCACGAATTGGCTTCGTTCACCAACCGGATGCAGCGCATGAGCCGCCTGCCGCTGCTGGTTTCGGGCGATTTCGAGCGCGGCGCTTCCATGCGTGTCAACGACACCACCGTTTTCCCGCACGCCATGGCCTTCGCCGCGGCCGGCGATCCGGCTCTGACGCGCTATGAGGGCGAGGTCACCGCGCGCGAATCCCGGGCGCTGGGCGTCCAGTGGGTCTTCTACCCGGATGCCGACGTCAACGACAATCCCGACAACCCCATCATCAACATCCGCTCGTACGGAGAAAATCCGCAAGTGGTGACGCGAAACGTAGAAGCGTTCATCGAGGGAGCCGAATCCAACCGCAAAAACCTGGTGCTCACCACGGTGAAGCATTTTCCAGGCCACGGCGACACCGCCACCGACACTCACCTGGGGCTTGCCATCATCACCGCCGACCGTAAGCACTTGAACGATGTGGAACTGGTGCCATTCCGCGCGGCCATCGCCAAAGGCGTGGATTCCGTCATGACCGCGCACATCTCGGTGCCGGCCCTCGATACGAGTGACCTGCCTTCCACCCTTTCGCCCGCCATTCTTACCAAACTGTTGCGCAATGAGATGGCCTTTCGCGGACTGATCGTGACCGACGCCATGGATATGGGCGCCATCGTAAAAGGTTATGGCCCGGCTGACGCCTCCGTGCGCGCCATCGAGGCGGGCGCCGACGTGGTGCTCATGCCGCCCGACGCGGAAGCTGCCGTGAACGCCATCGTGCTGGCCGTGCGTCACGGACGCATTTCGCAGAAACGCATCGACCAGAGCGTGGCGCGCGTGCTGGCCGCCAAGATCAAAGTGGGCCTCGACCGCAGCCGTCTGGTGGATCTGGAGGCCATCTCCGACGTGGTGAATTCCCCCGAAGCCAATGAGCGCGCGCAGGAAGTGGCCGACCGCGCCGTCACCCTGATCAAGAACGATCCCGCGCAAGTGCCGCTTCGGTCGCCCCAGAAAACCTGTTTCCTGATGCTGGCCGAAAGTCACTACTCCAATGAGGGCCTGGCGTTTACACAGGAGATCCGCAAGCGGCACCCCGACGCCCTGGTGCTGACGCTCGATCCTTCGCTCCCGGATGCCGCGCTCGACGTGGCCGTTACGCGCACCAGCTTTTGCGATGCCACGGTCGTGGCGGCGTTCGTGTCGGTGGCCGGCGGGCGCGGGAATGTGGGCCTCTTGCCCGGATTTGCCAAAATGCTCGACACCTTGATTGCCGCCGGCAAGCCGGTCACGCTGGTCGCTTTGGGCAATCCCTACCTGCTAGGCAGTTTTCCCAAAGTTACCGCCTACCTGGCCACGTACAGCACGGTGCCTCCGGCCGAGGTGGCCGCGGTAAAAGCGCTGTTCGGCGAGATCCCCATACGCGGTCACCTGCCCATCACCATTCCCGATATCGCCAAGTACGGCGACGGCATCATGTTGCCGGCCGTCGCCCAGCCACCGCCCGCTGTCCCCACCTCTGTGAAGTGATCTTCGGAGGACCAGCGCGCCCGGTCCAGCCACCCCTCGCCGACCACCGGTTATTTTCTTGCTGGGACTGTCGGGTCCGTGGGCGTCGATTCCTCGGCTACATGCCTGTGCGCCCACAGTTGATGCTGCAGGTCGATCATGGGCTGTTGGCTCACCTGAATGAAGCCTCGGCGAGGCCGGTCGAGATCGATGATGACACCAAGCACCACGGCGATCGCCAGGCCCAGCAGACACATGGAGAAGATATGGCGTACACCGTCGATGCCAAACGCGTATCCCACCAGAGTTACTGTCAGCAAAGCCACGAACGCATTCACGTAGATCACAGGCTCGGGGACGTGGTTGTGGAAAGCCATCCAACGGGCTGCTCCAAGGTCTATGGCCTGATTCAGCGATTGCAGCAAAAGGCCCGCCGTAACCGGGCTTGGGTTTTTCTGGCTGTAGGCGACCGCCCGGGCCCAGAATTGTTCCTGCAAACGCAGTAATTGTCCACGCACAGCATCAAGTCTCTCGAGATCGTGAGTTGCGACCACGGCGTGCATATGGATATCGACGTACTCACGCAGAAGGTTCGCAATCTCGGTGCCCTCCGGGGCAGGGAGGAGTTGGGTACGTAAGTAGGAGGTTCCGATGGCATTGGCTTCGTCCAGGACGAGCTGCTTGCGTATCTCGAAACGGGACACAGCCATTGACATGGTGAATCCCAGCAGCAGACCGAGAAGACCGACGAGTGAGCCTTCGACGACCGAAATCTGCGCTTTCACTCTGTCGCTGGTTCCCGATGTGCTCTTGCGCCCGAGTTGGAACCCCAATTCGACCCCCGCCATTATCAGAAGGAGAAATACAACTTGAATGATCCAGCCGTCGGCCCCGTAGAGCAAATCAAGGTCCACACTGCTCTCCGATCACGATCCATGGACTTGTTATCGCCATCACTCAGCCATCACTCAACCGATGCGCCCGGAGAACTTCCTGACTTACTCTTTTGGTGCCACCTTCGGACCAGTGCGGTCCGCGCAGTGCCGGCCGAATCCGCAAGAATGGGTCGCCTAGCAGACTGCTGAAAACGTCCGCCGACGGACGCTGGCTCACGCGCTCAGTAATCACTCTCGAATCAGCGATCAGGTTTCTGAGCCGCGACCGTGAGGGAGTGGTTTGCGCCTTTTTCAGCAGCCTCCCCGGCGCCAGCGCCTCCGCCGTAAAATGATCTTCGTATGCAAATCACCTGGCTCGGACACGGCACATTCCAGTTCCAGCTCCCTTCGGGCGAAGTCATCGTCATGGACCCCTGGATCGACGGCAATCCCAAATATCCCGCCGGACACCAATTCTCGCGCGTGGACGCCATCCTGATCACGCACGGCCACTTCGATCACATTCACGACGCCGTGCCGCTGGCCAAAAAGTTTTCGCCGCAAGTAGTCGCCATCTATGAAACCTGCCAGTGGCTGGAGGGGAAAGGCGTCAAGAATACGTGCCCCATGAATAAGGGCGGCTCACAGAAAATCGGCCCGGTCGCCGTCACCATGACGCACGCCATCCACAGTTGCGGAATCCTGGACGACGGGAAAATCATTTACGGGGGCGAGGCCGCCGGCTACGTCGTGCGGTTCGCCGATAACCGCGCGCTTTACTTTTCGGGCGACACCAACGTGTTCACCGATATGCAGTTGATCGAGCAGCTCTACCATCCCGAGCTGGCATTCTTGCCGATCGGCGACCTGTTCACCATGAGCCCGCGCGAAGCCGCCCTGGCGTGCCGCCTGCTCAAAGTGAAGAAGGTGGTCCCCATGCACTTCGGAACCTTCCCGCCGCTGACCGGTACCTCGCAGCAGTTGGCCAAGCTAATCCACGATCTCCCGGGAACGGAAGTGTGGCCGCTCGCGCCGGGCAAGGCAGTCGAATGGTAAGGGTGGGGCAACTGCCTGACCCCCATAACCACTCAAACTCCGGCCAAAGTGAAAGCCATGAACCCCGTCCTCCCTATTAACCTTCGTCATACTACGAGTTAGCTCACCTTTAGTCAATTGAATCCGCGGGCCGCAAGCCTCAACCTTATAGGATGAAACACACCGCATTGCTTGTCTCACTCGTGTTGTTTTCGGCCGCGCTTCCGGCTTCGGTTCCGAACCCGCCCGCTACTTACGTCAGTGGTTCGGCCGCGATCCCGAACGGCGCCGATGGCTCCATCAACGTGGAAGATGCCAAGGAGTTCCGCTTCAATTACGAGGACGGAACCTTCAAGCTTCCCTATGACCGCATCACTAGCATGGAGATTACCGACAAGGCCGGCGTCAAGGCGCACCTGTCGGTGCTCGTTAGCTGGGTTCCGAAGGTCGGAAAGAAGCCGGGCCAGTTGCTGAGCATCCGCTTCAAAGGCGAAAACGGCACAGGCGAAGCCGCGGTTTTCGAAGTTTCCAGGCCTGAATTCCAGGTCGTCGAATCGATTCTCGAGGCGCGCACAGGCAAGAAGGTGCACTACGTTGATGTCGATCAACCCGACAACGCCGCGGCGAAGGCCGATCAGCCCCCACCGCCTCCGTCTCCACTGGTGCCGGTGACCATCACTTCCGCACCGGCGGGCGCCATGGTTTCGTTCTGGGGCCAGGCCGCCGGAAGAACGCCCGTCACCACCAAGCTGATGCCCGGCACGTACTCCGTGCAGATTTCGGCCGATGGCCTGCCTACCTGGAAACGCGATGTCGTCGTCGAGCCCGGCAAAGCGCTGTCGGTATCGGCGGACCTGAGCCAAACCAACGGGACTGCCGTCGCCGCGCGCTAGCCGGCTGATTGTCAAGTTTCCTGACCGCTTCCCCACGGTCGCGGCTCTGCAACGTCGCGTTTCTGAGCCACGCCCGTAAGGGAGCGGCGGCTAAAGCCACCTCCGAAACGCCGTTCCTGACCCCTGGGCTACGATAGAAGTAGTGCTGGTCACCATTGCCGGGCCCACCAAACTGACGAGACCGCAGTGGCTCCGTGCGCCCGCTCCTGTGGGCGACAATTACCGCGAGCTGAAAGCGCTCATCGAGACGATGAACCTGCACACCGTCTGCGAGAGCGCCGCATGCCCTAATATCGGCGACTGCTGGAACCGTCGCACCGCAACTTTCATGATTCTGGGCAACGTGTGCACGCGGCGTTGCGGGTTCTGCGCGGTACAGAAAGGCGCGCCGCTTGCGGTCGATTATGACGAGCCGCGCCGCGTGGCTGAAGCGGCCGCGGCTATGGGTCTGCGTTATGCCGTGGTGACCAGCGTCAATCGCGACGATCGCAAAGATGGCGGTGCCGAACTGTTCGCGCTCACCATCCGCGCCATTCGCGAACGCATTCCCGGCTGCCGCGTGGAAGTGCTGGTGCCGGATTTCCAGGGCAGCCGCGAGGCCATGGAAATCGTGATAGCTGCCCGCCCGGACGTCCTGAATCACAACACCGAAACCGTTCCGCGCCTTTACCGCCAGGTGCGATTGGGCGCGCGCTTCGAGCGCTCGCTCGACATGCTGGCTTACGCCAAAGACCTTTCGCCGGACATCCCGACTAAGTCGGGCCTGATGCTGGGTCTGGGCGAGACCATGGCGGAAGTTCGCGGCGTGATGCGCGATCTGCGCGCGCACCACGTGGACATCCTCACGCTCGGGCAGTATCTGCGCCCGTCAGCGCGGCATCTGCCCATCGTGCGTTACGTGCCGCCCGCCGAGTTCGACGAACTGCGCCGCGCCGGCTACGAAATGGGCTTCGCGCACGTCGAAGCCGGACCGCTGGTACGCAGCTCGTTTCACGCATCGGACGCCGTCGAATAGATTCGGTTCTCTCCATCACATTGGTCTCGATCTTGCGTCTTGCTTCCCGCCTGCAGCAGGTGAATGATGGAAATGAGCAAGAAGGGTCGCGAGCGGCGCCGCTCCAACTTCAATCTTGAAACGTGAAGAAAAGGAGTGTGCCTAAATGGCCGAAGTCGATGTCAAGAAACAGACTGGCGAGCAGCAGCGCGGCCAGTCACTGGAGCGCCCACGGCAGGCCGAGTTGCAACGCCGCGGACCTTATTCTTCCCTGTTCTCGCTGAGTCCGGCGGAATTTTTCACCATGAACCCGTTTTCGCTGATGCGCCGTTTCAGCGGAGAGATGGATCGGATGTTTCAAGGCCCGGGCGGCCAGCGCGGGGAGGAAATGGCGCTATGGTCTCCCGCGGTCGAGGTCATCGAACGTGACGGCAAGCTCGAAGTCGTCGCCGAACTGCCGGGAATCAAAGAGAGCGACGTCAAAGTGGAAGTGACGGACGAAGGCCTGGCGATCCACGGCGAACGCCAACGCGAGCACGAAGAAAAGGGCGAAGGATTCTACCGCTCCGAACGCAGCTACGGACAGTTCTACCGGCTGATCCCATTGCCCGAGGGCGCCAATCTGGACCAGGCGCACGCGGAATTCCGCAACGGCGAATTGCACATCAGCGTGCCGGTTGCCGCTCGGCAACGCCAGGTGCGGCAAATTCCTATTGACGCCGGCACGGAGCGAAAGGAGGCCATGTCCCAGGCCTCTGGCGCGCAGCAGGCCCGCCGGGCCGGTTAGGCCTAACCGCCATTCGCCGGTGTGCTGGATAATGGGCGGAGGGATTGCCGTCTCGCGTTGCACGCGCGCGGCGCTCCCGGAAGAGGGTACCGCCATCGGCATCGCATCCATTAATCCAGCCACCGGCGAAACGCTGCGCACCTTCGCGCCGCTCGCTGATTCGGAAATCGAAAATAAGCTCGCGCGGGCGGCCGCCACATTTCGCAGCTATCGCCGCACGCCATTTGCCGGCCGGGCCCGCATGATGCTGGCCGCCGCTGAAATTCTCGAAAAGGATAAAGCTGAATTCGGCCGCATCATGACGGCCGAAATGGGCAAGCCGCTGAAGGCCGCCGTCGACGAGGCCGTCAAGAGCGCTTCGGGCTGCCGCTACTACGCGGAAAACGCCGAATCGTTCCTGCGCGACGAGCCGGTTCCGACCGAGAGCGGGACCAATTACATTCACTACCAGCCGATCGGCGCGGTGCTGGCCGTGATGCCCTGGAATTTTCCCTTCTGGCAGGTCTTTCGGTTCGCCGCGCCGTCGCTGATGGCCGGCAACGTGTGCCTGCTCAAGCACGCCTCGAACGTGCCGCAATGCGCGCTCGCCATCGAGGATATCTTCCGCCGCGCTGGTTTTCCCGAAGGCGCGTTTCAGACCCTGCTCATCGGCTCCGGCCAGGTGCCGCGCGTGATCGAGGACCCGCGCGTCATGGCCGTCACGCTCACCGGCAGCGAGCCCGCCGGCATGCAGGTGGCCGCCGAAGCCGGGAGGCGGATCAAGAAAACCGTGCTGGAACTCGGCGGCAGCGATCCGTTCATCGTCATGCCCAGCGCCGATATGCCCACCGCCGTAAGTACCGCCGTGAAAGCGCGCACCATCAACAACGGCCAGTCGTGCATCGCGGCCAAGCGATTCATTGTGGCGGACTCGATCGCCGAGGAATTCGAGCGCCGCTTCGTGGCCGCCATGCAGTCGCTCAAGGTGGGCGATCCCACCGACGAGACCACCGACGTGGGGCCATTGGCCACCGCGCAGATTGTCGAGGATCTCGATCGGCAAGTCCGCAAATCCGTCGCCGCCGGAGCGCGTGTGCTCACAGGCGGCAAGCGGCTTGATCGCCCGGGCAATTTCTATGCGCCCACCATCCTGACGAACATTTCGAAAGACGCGCCCGCCTATCACGAGGAGTTATTCGGACCCGTGGCGGCTCTATTTCGCGTGCCGGACATCGACTCCGCCATCCGCCTGGCCAACGATACGATCTTTGGACTCGGCGCCAGCGTCTGGACCAACGAGGAAAACGAGCGCGCGCGTTTCATCGACGAGATTGAAGCCGGACAGGTCTTCGTGAACGGCATGGTCGCATCCGACCCGCGCCTGCCGTTCGGCGGCGTGAAACACTCGGGCTACGGACGCGAGTTGGCCGTGTACGGAATCCGCGAGTTCGTCAACGTCAAGACGGTTTCGATCAAGACCGCGGTGGCGAAGAAAACCGCCGACGCGAAGTGAGGCCGGCCGCGCCGCTATTGCGCCGGCTCAAACTTCTCGAGCGTCAGGATCACGTGGCTGAACAGGCGCGTGCCGGCGCGCGTCTCGCTATCCTGCTTGATGTAGCCAACCCCGGCCGTATACCAGCGCTTTTGTTTGACGTGGATAATGAGGCCCTGCGTGCCCAGTGCCGTGTCGTGCGCGGTTTCGATTGCCTGAAAATTTCCCGCCGGCACTTGCATCGGCCCGGCGCCCACGATGCGGATGCTCATCGAGATCGGGTTTTTCGTGTCCTTCCAGGTCCATGACGCACCGGGCTGGAGCGTGGGAAGAAGCAGCTTCTGTGGCGGGTTCATGGCGTTTTCCGAACCGCCTTCCGCATCCACGATTTTCGCCAGAAGCAATCCCGCCGGTCCGGAAGCATACCACTCGGTCAGCCACGGGCGCGAGCCCTCGCGCAGGCTTTCCACGCGCGCGTACTTGACCCCGCCGATCACTTCCACTCCCGTGATCGTCGCAACCACGGACGTATCGAGCACATTCCCCTTGGCTAGCTTGGCGTCCGCTTCGCCGAAATGCACGCCTTCGCCCATTTCCTGGTGCAAGTGATAGGTCCAGCGCGTTTTGAGCGCGGTCGGGAAATCGATGGGGCCCGCCGCGGGCAGGGGCGCGGCAGCGAGCGCCAGAACCAAGGTCATGACGCCTTGTGAATGTCTGAAAGTGCTCAGCACCGGGGCATCATACCCCTGTAGGCGGGCGGCAATCAACCGCAAGTGAGTAACGCGGGGTTACCAAGACGGTACTCACCAAAGCCAGCGCAGTTTTTTGAGGCACGCCGCACGTCTCTCGGCTACGATTACAGTGAAGGGGCGCTCGCGCCCGGCCGATAAGCTTGGGTTAGAAGGAGGAAGAGATGCGGAGCAAGATAGTGTTTGTCCTGGCGTGCGCGGCGCTGACTCTCGGTGGGCTCCAGGCGAAACACGGCCACGACCGTGACGATGACCATTACGGCCACGACCGCCAATTTCGCGGGCACTATCGTGACGATTACGATCGCGATCACGACCGCTACGATCACCGGCGGAACCTGCCACCCGGACTCGAGCGTCAGCTCGTGCGCAACGGCCACCTGCCGCCGGGGCTCGAGAAGAAAATGCATCCCGTCCCTGAAGTGGTCTACCGGCGCCTGCCGCCGCTGCCCCCGGATTGCGTTCGCGGCTACTACGGCGGCCACGTGATCGTGTACAACCCGCACACGTCGGTCATCTTCAACGTGTTTGCGGGCATCACGATTTCACACTAATTGCCGCGGAGCGCGCGGGCGCGACCTGTTACAATCCTAGTTTATGTTCAAAGGATTGGAGCACACGGCGATCGCCTCGCCAAATCCCGAGATGCTGGCCCGCTGGTACGTCGATCATCTCGGCTTCGTCATCAACTACACTTACGCCGGCAACTATTTCGTGAAGGCGGCTAACGGGACCATGCTGGAAATCATTCCATCCGAAGGAGCTCCGGCGCCACAGAAAATGAAGGATCCCGGCATCCGCCATCTGGCGATTCAGGTGGACGACTTCGATGCCGCGCACGAGAAGCTGAAGCAGCTTGGCGTGAAGTTCGTCACCGAACCTTACGCGACGCAAGGCAACCGCCTCGTATTCTTCGCCGATGGCGACGGTAATTTCCTGCATCTGATCCACCGAGAAAAACCCCTCCCGTAATTCCCGGTCTTCTGTGCTTCGCCGCGTTTTCAAAGCCTTTCACTATCGCGATTTCCGCCTGTTGTGGTTTGGCGCCTGTACCTCGAGCATCGGCACATTTATGCAGTCGGTGGCGCAGAGCTGGCTGGTGCTGGAGATTTCGAAATCCGCGCGCATGCTCGGGCTGGACTCGTTTCTGGGCAATATTCCGATTTTCCTGTTTTCGCTGGTCGGCGGCGTGGTGGCCGACCGCGTGAGCCGGCGACGGCTGCTGCTGGGTTCGCAGTGGGTGCAGCTCACTTGCGCGTTTACGCTGGCCGGACTGTTTGCGTTAGGGATGTTGAAGGTCCGGCATATTCTTTGCCTGTCGTTCATCGTGGGTACGGCGCAGTCGTTCGGCGGGCCGGCGTATTCGGCCCTCGTGCCGACCCTGGTCGAAAAGGAAGACCTGCCCAACGCCATCGCCCTCAACTCGATTCAATTTAATCTGGCGCGCTCGATCGGGCCGGTGCTGGGCGGCATCGCCCTCACCAAGCTGGGCCCAGCCTGGTGCTTTTCGCTGAACGGCGTATCGTACATCGCGGTGATCATCTCGCTACTGATGCTGCACATGAAGTTTCAGTCCCAGCCTACCGGTGAATCCATCCTGACCGGCATGAAGCAGGGCTTCGGCTTCATTCGGAAGCAAGGAGCCATGGAGGCGCTGATCGTGCTGGCCTTCTGCATGACGGCGTTCGCCTTCCCCATGATCATCTTCCTGCCGGTCTTCGCCAAGAACGTGTTCCACGGCGGACCGGGGACGTTTACGTATATGCTGGCGTCGTCGGGCCTCGGCTCGGTGACGGGAGCCCTCATCGTGGCGGCCCTGGGAAACGTGCATAACAAGGGCCGCATCGCATTGTTCATGCTGGTCGGCATGGGCGGGGGCATGGTCGGCTTCGCGATTTCGAGGAGTCTGCTGCTCAGTTGCGTGTTGCTGTTCATTTCGGGCGCGGCGCTGATGACGGCCTTCGCCATGATCAGCTCGCTCGTCCAGCTCATCACCGCCAACGAGATGCGCGGGCGCGTGATGAGCGTCTACAATGTGGCGTTCCGCGGCGGCATGCCGTTTGGCAGCGTGGCATCGGGGTGGCTGATCCCGATCTTTTCGGCTCCGGCGGTAATCGCGGCCAATGGACTACTGTTGGTGTTGCTCGGCGTGTATTTCCTGACGGTCCAGCGGCGCGTGGCGGCTTTGTGATGAGGATTGGACTGTACGGCTTACTTGCGAGCTCTTTGCTGGCGGCGTCCGCCGATCTGGAAAAAGCTCGCGATCTCGAAGACCGGCCGTCGCTCGAGCGAATCGTGGCCGGGTTCGCCGCCGCGGCGGATAAAGCTCCGAACGATGCCGATGCGCAATACCGGTGTGCCTTGGCATCGTCTTATCTGGCGGAGATCGCGCTCGAGCTTCGTGACAAAGCCACCGCCGAACGCGCGGCCAAGGCCGGTATCCCCGCGGCCGAGCGCGCCGTGACGCTCAAGCCCGATCACGCCGAGTATCACCGCATTCTGGGCACGCTCTGCGGCCAGGTCATTCCGGCCAACGTGCTGCTCGGCATCAGCTATGGAAAACGGGCTGAAGATGCCATCGAAAAGGCGATTGCACTTGATCCCAAATCTTCCAATGCCTATTTGTCGCGCGGCATCGGTAATTACTACAAGCCGGCGATGTTTGGTGGCGGCCCCGAGCTCGCGCTGCGCGATATCCGGCGCGCCATCGAGCTCGATCCAAAGTCCGCCGCCGCCTACCTCTGGCTTGGACTCGCCCTCCGCAAAACACAACGCAACATCGAGGCGCGCCAGGCATTTACCAAATCGCTGGAACTGAATCCAAACCGGGTATGGATCAGGCAACAACTGGACAAGACGCCGGCCCAATGAAACCGTTGTTGGTCGGGTCCGCGATTCTCGGGATCACGTTGCTCAACTTCTTCCAGTTCCCCGGCCATACCTGGCTGCAATCCGACACGCAGATTTATGCGCCCATCCTGGAGCGCATGTGGGATGCGTCGGCGCTGCAAAAGGATCTGATCGCACAGCACCCGCACGTGGCATTCACGCTCTATGACGAGACGGCCATCGCGTTACGCAAGACCACGGGCCTGGATTTCCGCCACGTGCTGCAAGCCGAGCAGTTTGTTTTCCGCGTGCTCGGAATCTGGGGTGTGTACCTGATCGCCACCGCGCTAGGACTTTCCGATTTACTGGCGCTTGTCGTGGCGGCGGTGTTCTCGCTGGGGGCGACCATCATGGGACCCGCGGTGCTCATCTTCGAGTACGAGCCGGTTCCGCGCGGATTCGCCGTGCCGCTCGTTTTCCTGGCCATAGGACTGCTCGCGCACGAGCGCTATCTGGGTGCTGGCGTCGCGGCATCGGTGGCCTTTCTGTACCACCCGCCCACCGTGGCTCCGTTCTGGGCCCTGTATTTTGCGCTAGCGCTCTGGCCCTCGAAACCGCTCGCCATGCGGAGGAGACTATCCGCCCTGTGGATGCTTGCGGCGGCCGCGCTGGTGCTTCTGATCGCCGCGCGGTACGAAGCGGCTACCGGTGAGACGCAGGCCTTCTTCACGCGCCTCGATCCGCGCCTGGAGGAACTGCAGCGCATGCGCGCATCGTACAACTGGGTCTCGATCTGGTGGCGACAATGGCTCGGGCACTACCTGATCCTCTACGCCGCCGCCGTTCTTGCCTGCTGGCGTTTGCGCAAGGACGTGCCGCCGGCGCTGCGCTGGTTTCTGATCGGACTGCCGCTGCTCGGCATCTTGAGCATGCCTGCATCCTATCTGTTGCTCGAGAGAATGCACTGGGCGCTGATCCCGCAAATCCAGCCCGTGCGCGCTTTGCTTTTCGTGACCGCCTTCGCCATGATCCTGGGCACGGTAGCGGCTTGCAAGGCGGTGGCCGCCAAACGTTATGTCGAAGCTTTCGCGTGGCTCGCGCTGGCTTATTTGGTTCCCACCAACCGTGAGGTCGCGTGGCCCGCCTGGAACCGCCTGGGCGTAGCCATCTCGCTGGCTCTGGTCGCGGCCGCGGCAATCTGGGTGATTCAATCGGGATCGCGCTGGGCGAAGCTCGCCTCGACCGCCGCGATCGTCGCCCCGTTCTTTCTGATCCCCACCTGGGGCCGCATGCAGAATTATCCTGCCGAGCACACTCCCGAGCTCGCTCAGCTTTCACAATGGGCCCGCACCGCAACGCCCAAGGATGCCGTGTTTTTGTTTCCCGATGCCGATCAAGCACTCTACCCTGGAATCTTTCGCGCCCAAGCGGTGCGCGCCGTCTACGTCGACTGGAAAGCCGGTGGACAAGTCAACTTCTTCAAAGATTTGGGCGAAGAATGGTGGTCGCGCTGGCAGAAAACCATGGCCGTGCCGTTTGATCCGCACGATCTCGCGCGCTATCGCGGCCTGGGCGTCGATTACGTGGTGCTGCTTGCCAAAAATCGGCTGCCTGGCGCCGCGCCGGTTTTCGAAAACGGCCGTTTCGTGGTTTACGCCGTCAATGTCCTATCACCACCGTAACCGGGGGGCTGCTAAAGCTTCCGACGCTGAAGACTAGCGCTGCCGCTCCCGGCGCAAGACCCGCGGGCAGGCGCAAATTGATCTGCATGGCCCCGGCGATGAACCCCGGCGCTGCGCCAAAATACGCCAGCGTCGCGTTCTTGCCGCCTACCGTCACCGAAACCGCCAGCAGCGGTTTGGGCCAGACATTGGTCGCGATCTTGCCGTCCACTCCAGCCGGTTTGGTCTGCCCCTCTCCTGTGGCGTACAACACAACTACCGAACCCGCCGCTGCCGGATTCGTGGCTGAGTTGACGCTGTAATTCTGATTGAGCACGACGAAAACGCCCGGAGCCGCTGCCGCCACGGCCAAGGTTTGCGGGGCCGTCGACACGCCGTCGATGTTTACCGCCAGGCTCGTCGACGCCTTTCCGTAAATCTCGTAAGGCGCCACCAGATTGATCTGTCCCGCGGACGCAAATACCACCGGTGCCGCCGTGCCGTCGAACGTCACCTTCGCATTCGCATTGAAACCCGATCCGAAAATCGTCAGGATCTCGCCCGGCGAGACCGCCCCTGCCGCGAAACTGCCCGCATTCACAACCGCGCTCACCGTCGGCGCCACCGGTGGCGTCACCGCCGCGCGCACGGCCGCCGAATCCGCCTGCGCCATGAGCGACGATTCATCCACCGCCTCGAAATCCGATCCGCGCAGTTGCGTGATCTGATGCAGCACGTCATTGTCCCAGCGGTCGTCCGGCGCGCCGCAAATGTACCAGGGTGAACCGTTATCGGCGAGAATCATGCCATATTTCTTGAGGGCTCGCAGGATCACCTGCACCTGTGGCGCGAATCCCGAAACATTGAAGCCGGCCTTTAGCCGGAACCGCTGGCCCATGGGTGGATAATTCACCGCCGTCAGGTCGGAGGCCTCATGCCGCGCCGGCCAAATATATGTGTTGCGCGTGTCGGGCACGGTGAAGCGAATGGCATGCGCCACCTCGTCCGCCGCCACCTCGTCGTAGCGCACCAGGCCTGGTAAGATCGGCAGCCCCGCCGCATCGGCCGAGGTCCAGGTTGCCGGGCGCAGCGCGTTCGATTTCAAATTGAAGATCGCGCCCGAGCCTGCGTGCCAGCTTCCATTCGTATGCGGATATGCGGCGTACAGCTCATACAGCACACAATTGTCGCGATCCACCACCAGCACGTGGCGATCGCCGGTGCTGGTCGCGCCGCCTTCAATCGGCGCATTCGGCGGAACCGGATAGCCGCCGTGATCGCTCTCGTCGTCGTAATCGAAGGTGACGGTAACCTTCGGCTGCGTGCCGGGAACGTCGATAAACGGGATACCGATCGGCGCACCATCATACAAGCCTGAGCCGAAGTCCGGGTGCGCTGGCTGGCTCGCGCCAATGGTCGCGACGTAGCGGTCTGAGTTGGTGTCCACGGGCAGCTTGTCCACGGGCGTATTCCAGATGTTGTTTGCCGGAAAGACCGCACAACCGGCAATACGCGGTTGCGCCTGGCCGGCAACCGTGATCGCCATTGCGGCGAGAATCGAATATCCGGCCCGCGAACCCATCTGACATGCTATTTTACCGTCGAGAACATGCAGGTTCACCTTTTGCGGCACGGAACGGCGGAAGACACCCGGCCAGGGGGCGCGGACTCCGAAAGAAAATTGACGCCCGCGGGCCGGGAAGAAGTCCGCCGCGCTATCGTACGCGCGCGCCCCGCCGGGATTGCGCCAACGCTTATTTTCAGCAGCCCCTACGTGCGCGCCGTGGAAACGGCCGAGATTGCGGCGGCCGTCGTTGGGTATGCCGGCAACATTTTGCGGACCGAAGCGCTCGTGCCCGAGGCTTCGCCCCGGCAAGTCTGGCAAGAGATCCGCGGCCGGCCCGATGAATCGCAGATTCTGCTGGCAGGTCATGAGCCGCTCCTCAGTCAGTTGATGGCGTACCTGCTGAACGCACCGTCACTGCGCGTCGACATGCGCAAGGCCACGCTCCTGCGCATCGACCTGGACCGTTTCACCGGCGAGCCCAGCGGCCTCCTCAAGTGGATGGTAACGCCCGACATCTGGGCCGCCTAAGTCTTCAACCCGGTACTCGTAGCGCAGGGCTACGCGGTTTTTTGCGGAGACCTGCGGGGATTGGCCGCTTCACCAAGCGCCCACCACTCTGCGCATCCCCGCCTTCCGAGCCACGCGCGTCAGCAAGCGGTCTTCAATTTCCAACGACCTCCCGCACCGCCGGTCCCGTCCCTACCCCACTTTCGCCAACCGGTTTTCGAGGATCAGATCCGGGTTGAAATTCTCGAATTCCGGATTACAAGTGCCGGCCGTTTCCAAAGCCTTGCGCGGAATGAGCCCGATGAGTTCCATTCCGGCCACGTTAACGCCACGGCGCTCCGCTTCGGCACGCACCGCTTCGATAACGGTGCAAAGTGGCGTCACTGCGAAATCCGTCAGATTGATCGAGACCTGCGCCTGCCGCCGCGATTCGAGAAAAAATCCCAGAGCTTTCACGCACGGCAGCCCGCCGGAGGAGAACCGGATCTTCCTGGCGATGCGGCGCGCAATCTCGGCGTCGCCGGTCGCAAGGTTGATATTGAACGCGATGAGAAATTTGCGCGCGCCAATCACGCAAGCCCCGGCTGTGGGATGAAGCATCGGCTCGCCGATGTCGGGCATCCGCTCGGCGTGCAGCCGCACTTCATCACGCAGCTTCTCGTAGCGCCCCCGCCGGATGTTCGCCAGATTCACGCGGTCGGGCCGGCGCGCCGCCGCCTCGTACAAATAGACCGGGACATGCAGTTCCCGCCACACGCGCTCGCCCAATTGTTCCGCCAGGCGAACGCAATCCTGAATCGTCACTCCCGAAACCGGCACCAGCGGGACCACGTCCGCGGCCCCGACGCGCGGATGCACTCCGTGGTGGCGATTCATGTCGATCAGCGACACGGCGCATTCAATTCCGCGGAACGCCCCTTCCACCACCGCTCCCGGCGCGCCGGCGAAGGTCACTACCGACCGGTTGTGATCGCAGTCTGAAGTTTGCCCCAGGATCGCCACACCCGGCACTTGCGCGATCGATTGCACGATGCGCGCCACCACCGCGGCATCGCGGCCCTCCGAGAAATTAGGCACACACTCGACTATCTGCCGGAGCAACCCGCAACCTCGCCCTCTTGGTAAACAATCGCGCCGTTCTTCACGACCATGTGCACATGGTTGACGCCGAACGGATGCGCGACTTCGCGATAGTCCTGCACGTTCAGCACCAGCAGGTCGGCGCGTTTGCCCGGCTCGAGCGAACCGCACTGGTCGCCGCATCCCACCGCGTAAGCGCCGTTGATAGTGGCCGCGCTGATGGCTTCGGCCGGCGACATGCCCATCTCGGAGCAGGCGAGTGACATCACCATTTGCATATTGTAGGTGGCGCCGCGCTCCAGGCCGAAACTGGATGCCAGGGCCACGGCGGCGCCTGCGTCGATGAGCGCGCGCGCGGGGGAAGAGTCGCCGGCGCTCCGTTCGGACCGGAAGGCGGGCGAGAGCAGCGCGATGGTGCGTGACTTCGCAAGGCTGGCGATCTCTTCGTGGGCGATGTCTTCCACCGTGACGCTCGCTGCATTCAGTGCCACGGCCAGCCGTGCGGCCCAGGGCGACGCGCCGGCATGCACCCTCATAAGCAAGCCGAGGTTGCGCGCGATCTCCAGGTAGCGCTGGGCTAGCTCCTGTTGGAATACTCCGCAGTTCACTTCCACAAACCGCGCCAGATTCCGGCGAGCGATGACGGGAATCTGTTCCTTGCAGAGAGATTCGACATAAGCTGCCTGATCGCCGGCAAACTCAGGGGGCACGAATGGCGCGCCATAAAACGTGGGGATCACGTCCAATGGCCGGCCGTGCAGACTCGCGAAGACGCGCAGCATTTTCAAGTTGGCGGAACGTTCCACCGCGGGAATGGTGGCCGCCGATACCGTCGTCGTGCCATGACGCGACATGCCGGCCAGCACGGATTGCGCGCGCGCCGCCAGACTTCGGGAAGGCAGCGCCGTCAGTTCCTTTAACGCGCGCCGGAACTCCACATCGCCCGCGGCATCTTCGGTAGGGAAGGGAACCGGGCGCGGGACTAAAATCCGCGCACGGCTGTCGACAAACCCGGGCATAACCACGCGGCCAGCGGCGTTGATCTCGCGAGCGTCACGCGATACGGCGAGGTTTTCCACTCGACGGCTGGGGCCCATCGTGAGGACTCTGCCCTCCTGCAAGAGAACCGCGCCATCGTGGATGATGTCTAATGCATTCAACACGGCGCCGCGCCGCGACTCCTTAGGACCCTGCAGGGTGAGCAACTGGCGCGCCCCGCGCACCAGTATCTTTCCGGCCATCGGTGTGGTTTGAAACTCGTGAGCCATATTTGCTGTAGCTTTGAGAGATGCGGGCCCCGGCTGCCAGGCGCGGCGCAAAACGTCCTCTGAAGACGCTCGAACGCGTCATTTCAAAAGCGGGTCTGGGTTCACGCACCGACGCTCGGCGCTGGATTGCAGCCGGACGTGTGAGCGTCAACGGAAAAGCAATCCAGACGCCGGACTACTGGGTGGATTTCGCGCGCGACAGGGTCACCTTCGACGGCAAACCCCTTCGCGCAGGCAGGAAAATCTACCTGCTCCTCTATAAACCCAAAGGTTATCTTACGACGTACAAAGATCCTCAAGGCCGCCCCACCGTCTATGATCTCATCTCCGATGTGGGCGCGTGGGTGTCCCCCGTGGGCCGGCTGGACCTCGACACCAGCGGCCTGTTGATCCTCACCAACGACACCCAATTTGCGGAACGTCTTACGAATCCGGAACATAAGATTCCCAAAACGTACCAGGTGAAGGCCGCTACCGTGCTTGCCGATGAGCAGCTCGACAAGTTGCGTCAGGGTGTCACCCTGGCTGACGGCCCCACACGGCCGGCCACCGTAAAGCGACTCCGCCAGACGGAAAAGCACACCGTCCTCGAGATAACCATCACCGAAGGCCGCAACCGCCAGGTGCGCCGCATGCTCGACGCCGTCGGCAGCAAGGTGCTGAAGCTGGTGCGGACGGGAATCGGGCCGGTGCGCATTGGCGAGCTGCCCATCGGCAAACACCGGCCTCTGACGGACCGGGAAGTGGAGACGCTCGGCGCCAGCCGAACCTAGCACTTTACAATTCAAAGTAGTTTGTGTTATGCTCCGCCGTGGAGGTCGCCGCGTGAAACGCTCCTTCGCCGTTACTCTCTTCGCTTCCTTGCTGATCGGTTGCAATATACAGCCCGGCAACCCGCTCATTGGCGCGGCGCGCTCCGGTGACACCGAAGCCATCGCCACCCTGCTGGCCGGCGGGGCCGACCCCAACCAGCGCTGGGGAGTGAACGCCTGGACTCCGTTGATGCACGCCATCCACAAGAATCGGCAGGCGTCGGTGGAAGCGCTCCTCGCGGGCGGCGCGGATGTCAACGCGCGCGGCGGCCGCCAGGGCATCACCGCGCTCATCATGGCCGCCGGTTACGGCTACACCGGCATCGTTCAGTTGCTGCTCGACAGAGGCGCCGACCCTTTCGCGGAGACCACCGGCGGCGACAGCGCGTTAGCCGCGGCCGTAAGTGGCGTTCCGGACATCGACAAGTTCACGGTCGGAAAATGTCAGACCTCGACCGTTGCCGCTTTACTCAAGAAAGCTCCCGGCCTGAAGTTGAAAGACAATTTCTACGGACGCGCGGCACGCCTGGCCGCCCGTGCCGCCGGCTGCGCCGATGTGGTCGCGCTCATTGATCGAGCCTCTCACGCCGAGCACGCGCCGCATAGCCGCGTGTAAAATGTCAGTACGGCCCCAACTTGTCCTCCGAAAAAGAGAAACTCCCCAAGTCCGAACGCTTCAGAGCCCTGCTGCCCGACATCTGGGCGCTCGTAAGGCCCCGCCGCAAGCTGATTGCCCTGGGTTTTATCCTGATGGCGATCAACCGCCCAGCCGGCCTAGTGCTGCCTTATTCCACCAGGTATTTCGTTGACGACATCATCGGCAAGCGGGATATCGGCCTGCTAGTACCGCTCGTGCTGGCGGTGCTGGGCGCGACGGCACTTCAGGGCGCGACTTCGTTCGCGTTGACCCAACTGCTCTCCAAAGCTGCGCAACGCCTGATCGCGGAAATGCGCCGGAAAGTGCAGGAGCACATCGGCCGGCTCCCCGTGGCCTACTACGACGCCAACAAGACAGGCACCATGGTGGCGCGCATCATGAGCGACGTGGAAGGCCTGCGCAACCTGATCGGGACGGGCCTCGTCGAGTTCGTGGGCGGCGTGTTCACCGCGGTCATCGCCTTGGTCGTCCTGATCCGGATCAGCCCCTTGATGACCGCTCTCTCGTTTGCGTTCTTGCTGGCGTTCGGTCTGGCTTTGCAAAGAGCTTTCCGCATCATTCGTCCCATTTTCCGCGCGCGGGCCAAAATCAATGCGGAAGTAACCGGGCGGCTCACCGAATCCCTTGGCGGCGTGCGGGTCATCAAAGGCTATCACGCCGAGGGCAGGGAAGCGCAGGTTTTCGCGGGCGGCGTCCAGCGGCTGCTGGATAACGTGCTCAAGTCTCTGACCGCGACCTCGGTGATGAGCCTCGGCGCCACCGTCGTCATGGGTGTGGTGGGCGTGATCGTGATGTATGTTGGGGCCCGCGAGAATTTCGCCGGCACGCTGACCTTGGGCGACCTGATGACCTTCACGGCGTTTCTGGCATTCCTCGTCGCCCCTGTATTCCAGGTGGTGGCCATCGGCACGCAAATCTCGGAAGCCCTGGCCGGCCTCGAGCGCACGCGCGAAGTGTTTCGCGAGCGCCCCGAGGATGAAGATGCCCGGCGCTCCGTGGCGCTCGGTGTGATTCGCGGTGAAGTGACTTTCGAACACGTTAGCTTCGCCTACGATCCCGGCAAGCCTGTGCTGAACGACGTCTCGTTCGCATCCCGTCCCGGCACCGTGACGGCGCTGATCGGGCCCTCGGGCTCGGGCAAGTCCACCATCATCGGTCTCATTTCGGCTTTCTATGTGCCGTCGGAAGGCGTGATCCGTGTGGACGGAGTGGATCTCTCGACCGTGCGGCTCGATGCCTATCGCACGCAGCTTGGCGTGGTCTTGCAAGACACGTTTCTGTTCGACGGCACCATCCGCGAGAACGTGGCCTTCTCGCGGCCTAACGCCCCCGAGCAGGAAATTATGGATGCCTGCACCATCGCCCGCGTCGACGAATTCGCCGAGACCTTCGAGAAGAAGTACGACACTATTGTGGGCGAGCGCGGCGTGAAACTCTCCGGCGGGCAAAAGCAGCGCGTCTCCATCGCCCGCGCTATTCTCGCCGAC
>JBGPKX010000034.1:0-23857 GCA_041486185.1 Bryobacteraceae bacterium
GATCAAAGCTTGGCGCGTTGCCCTGGGCTCGTTTGCCACTCCGGGGCAGTTTGGCCGGCGCCTTCTTGTCCTTCTGCTCCTCCGACACCAGTCCGGCCTCTGCTGGTTTCTGACGGATGTTGTCAGTGAATCGCTTTAGAGACAATCGGTTTCCATGGAGAAGCTGACGGTGATACGATACACGCCAACCGATTGGCAGCGCCCGGCATGACAGACGGGCTGCCGATCGGGTCGAAAGAAAGGGGAAAAACATGAAGTTCGGAAAAGTTCTCGGGCTGCTGGCGTTGGGCATGACCCTATGGGCGGCCGATCCCGTGGTCGGAACATGGAAGCTCAACACGGCCAAATCTAAATACACTCCTGGCCCGGCGCCAAAGAGCGCGACTGTCACCTATGAGGAAACGGCGGATGGCATCAAACGCTCAGGCGAAAGTGTTGATGCGGACGGGAAGACCTCGTCATTTACGTACACGGCCAAGTACGATGGCAAGGATTATCCGGTGAGTGGATCGGATTTGTACGACACGATTGCGCCCAAGCGGATCAACGACCATACCACTGCAGCCACTCTGAAAAAAGCCGGCAAATTAGTGCATGCAGCGCGGCGAGTCGTATCTAAAGACGGCAAGGTGATGACGATAACGATGACTGGCACAAATGCCAAGGGCGAGAAAGTCCACAACGTGGCAGTTTACGATAAGCAGTAACAATGTTGGCCAGGGGGCATCCTGAAGAATGCCCCCTTCCCGTTCCTGAAGTTTTAATCCGCGTTGCCGCATGATGAATCAAGACTGCCCACGGATTCGGACTCATGAGAAGCACATGGACAGCAAGGAGGGCCACAAAGAATCCCATAAAGACTGGTTGTCGGCCGCTGAACTAGACTCGAAGCTCCGGCAGTAGACTTGGAACATCAAGCCAAGCCAGTTCCCAGCTGAAAGTTCGGAATCGTCCACCAGGGCGTACCAACGTTACTAGCAGCGATTCCGCCCGATCCTATCCAATACTGATAGTCACCACGCCAATCAGATAGGTTTCTCGCTCGTGCCTTACCGGCCAGTCGATCGCAAGGCGGGTCCAGAAATCCGGAGTTACGGTAGCGCGATCGAGGTGGCCACGGCTTTCTACTTCTTTGGCGGCGCTCCCATCCGCGCATTGGAATAGGCCGTTGCACCAGTTGCATGGTCCTCACTGGCGTGAGACGGGTCGGTGAGGACTGTCCGGTTCCGCTGCACCTATTGACATTCTATATAAGGTACATATAGTATTTCTATACGAGCGTGCCTGCCACGAATCTTCTGCAAGGAACTCTCGATCTCTTGATCCTGAAGGCGCTGGCGCTTACAGAGCTGCACGGGCTCGCCATCTCGCGCCGCATCGCGCAGATCACCAACCGCACCTTTCAAGTGAAGCCCGGCTCGCTGTTTCCTGCCCTGCACCGCATGGAGGAGGCCGGGTGGCTCGCTTCGGACTGGGGCGATTCCGAAAACAACCGTCGCGCCAAGTTTTACCGCCTCACCGCGGCGGGCCGGCGGCAATTGCAGACCGAAACGCGGCAGTGGGAAACCATCGCGCTCGCCATTGCCAGCGCGTTGCAGGCGAGCTGACCGGAATCTGTCATGCCATTCCTCAGCCGCCTGGCCAGCCTTCGGCGCAATCTCTTCACCGGGCGGCGCGTCGAGCGGGACCTCGACGACGAGCTGCGCGCCTATCTGGACCAGTTGACCGAAGAGAAGCGCGGGGCCGGTATGGACGCGGCGGAAGCGCGGCGGGCAGCCCTCATCGAGTTGGGCGGCCTGGAACAAGTCAAAGAAGAAGTCAGGCAAGTGCGAACTGGTCAAGTGTTCGAGGAGTTAGCGCAAGATCTTCGCTACGGAGTGCGCACGCTTCGCAAGAACCCGGCATTCACCGTCGTTGCCGTGCTGGCGCTGGCCCTGGGCATCGGCGCCAATACCGCGATGTTCAGCGTGGCGTACGGCATACTGTTGCGGCCCCTGCCTTATGCCGACGCCGATCGCGTGGCGGTAGTCTTCATGCGCTACTTCTCGCGAGACTTTGCGTTTGGCACCATGTGCATGCGCGACTATCTGATGTGGAAGGAGAACAATCGCGCGTTTGAAGATCCCGCCCTCTTCAGCGGCCGGCGGATGGATATTGGCGGGAAGGAAGGCGTGCCGGAGCAGGTGCAGGGCGCGTCCGTCACCGCCGGCTTCTTCTCCACGCTCGAAGTGCGTCCGCTGATCGGCCGGACGTTCGCGGCGGGGGAAGACAAGCCGACCACCGGCTCGCTAGCCGTGCTCAGCGAGTCGATCTGGCGGAGACGCTTCGCAGCAAATTCCGCCGTGCTGGGCCAGACCATTCTGGTGAACGGCGCCCCATCCACGGTGATCGGCGTAATGCCCGGCGCATTCCGGTTCCCGCAGCGGGAGACTGAAGTCTGGATCAACCTGCCGCTGAACCCGCCGACGCGGTACGGTCCGTGGTTCTATCGCGGCGTGGCGCGACTGAAGCCTGGCGTGACGCTCCAGCAGGCGCAGGCTGAGACCAACAATATCGGGCTGCGCATGATGCAGCAGAACTCCTACTACAAGGGCCTGACGCTGCCGATTCTGAGTCTGCGGGACGCTCTCTTGGGAACCACGCTGAAACCCGCGATCCTGGTGCTGGCCGGCGCGGTAGGACTGGTGCTGTTGATCGCGGTGGTCAACGTAGCCAACTTGATGCTGGCGCGCGCCACCGTCCGCGAGCGAGAGATGGCCCTGCGGCTGAGCCTCGGCGCCGGCCGCGGCCGCCTGGTGCGCCAGTTGCTCACCGAGAGCGTGCTTCTGGCCGTGATGGGCGGCGCGGCGGGACTGGCGCTGGCCTGGGGCGGCATCGAACTGATCCGCGCTTGGAATCCGGGCAATCTCCCACTCATCGATTCAGTCCGGCTCGATGGGGGCGCGCTTGGCTTCATGGTCTTCGTCTCGATGCTCACCGGTGTCCTGTTCGGGCTGGCGCCGGCGCTTGAAAGCGCGCGCGCAAACCTGAACTCGACCATCAAGGAGGGTGGACGCGGCGGCGGCGCCAGCCAGGCCCGCGGACGTACTCGGTCGGCTCTGGTGGTCTCCGAAATCGCGATTTCGCTGATGCTGCTGGTAGGCGCGGGACTGCTCCTCCGCAGCTTCGTGAATCTGCAGCGCGTGACCGGCGGATTCTCCACGCCTCCGCGGCAGATCCTGACGATGCTGATTTCGCCCGGCGACCGGAAGTACAATGACGCCCACACCGGCCTTGCTTTCTACGATGAAGTACTCCGCCACGCCCGCAACGTGCCGGGAGTGGAAGTGGCCGCAGTCACCGACTCGCTGCCGCCCGACCGGCAGGGAGACGCCGACAGCTTTGAAATTGGGGGGCAGACCCTGGCGCCGGGGGAGCTGAACCCCATCGTTTCGGACGTCACTGTGGGTCCGGACTTCTTCCGGGCGCTTCGCATCCCGCTGGTCAAGGGCCGGTACTTCACCGACTACGACAATCAGGATTCGGCGCCAGTGGCGATCGTCAGCGAGGGCTTTGTGCGCCGCTTCTTCCCGGACCAGGAAGCCATTGGCAAGCGCATCAAACAGAGCGGGCCAGGGTTCGGCGACAAGTGGATGGAGATCGTGGGCATAGTCGGCAATGTGAAATTCATGGGATTGACAGTCGACACGGACCCGGCCTACTACATGCCGTTCGCCCAAACGTACGGTCCGCGTATGTTCCTGGCCGTGCGCTCGTCGGGCGACGCCGCAAGCCTGTCGGCGGCGCTTCGCCGTGATATTCAATCCATCGACCCAGGCATAACCTTGGCGGAAATCGGCACCATGGAACAGGCCTTGACGCTGTCCGTCTCCCAGCCGCGCTTCGACACCATGCTGCTGGCGTTGTTCGCGGGAATCGCGCTGCTGCTGGCCGCGATCGGAATCTACGGGCTGATCGCCTACTCGGTGGTGCAGCGTACGCATGAGATCGGTGTGCGCATGGCTTTAGGGGCAGGGCAGGCGGATGTGGTGCGGATGGTGGTGCGGCAAGGCGCGTCGCTCGCGGCCATCGGAATTGTGATCGGTCTGGGTGGAGCTTTCGCCCTGACGCGCTTGCTAAGGACGATGCTATTCGGTATCGGCGCCACAGACGCGCTGACGTTTGCGGCAGCGCCGTTGGGAATCATGCTCGTGGTTCTGCTGGCCACCTTCCTTCCCGCGTTTCGGGCGACGCGGATTTCCCCGGTGGTCGCACTGCGGTACGAGTAGTGTGACGAAGGCTCAATCCCCCAAGAACGCCCGGCCTTTGTCAGGAACTCTGGCCGGCTTGAGACGGCCCTTGGCACGGGCGCCCACTGGGCGGCAAGCTGCCGGGAGGCGGCCCGGGCTGTCGCGCCTGCGTGACGGCGGTTTCCGGTAACGTCAGAGAGCGCAATGCCGTCCTCTATAAGCGTGTCCAGATCGCTCGTCCACGGCTGCCGTGCTCTGTCCAAACGCCCGCTGCTCGCCATTGCCGCAATACTCACCGTCGCCCTCGCCGTCGGCGTAAACTCCGCCATGTTTAGTCTGGTACAGGGCGTCCTGCTGAAGCCCTTGCCCTTTCGCGAGCCGGATCGTCTCGTATACATCTGGCAAACGCACCCGAATCTGGGTAACCTTCCGGTCACCTATCCCGACTTCGTCGATTGGCGCACCGCTAAAAGCTTCCGCGGCCTGGCTGCTTACACCTTCGAGGCCATGAACAAAGTGCCGCTCGAAGGCCAAGGAGTCCCCGAGCAGCTTCAAGCCACGATGGTCACCCCCGAGTTGTTTCCCATGATGGGGATCACGCTGCTCGCAGGCCGAACCTTCTCCGCCGAGGAGGAGACAAGAAAGCAGCAGGTCGCTCTCATCAGCGAGTCGCTGTGGCGCCGAAAATTCGGGGCTTCACCGCTCCTGGTCGGTCGCGCCATCCGCATCGGCCCTTCAGAATTCACCGTCATCGGAATCGTGAGCCGGCGAATGGCATTTCCGGTCTGGGCGGATCTCTGGCTGCCTCTCTCGCTATTGGAGCCTATGCTCCAGCATACGCGGCGCTTCCATCCGCTCGAAGTCGTCGGTCGTCTCCAGGATGGCGTGACATTGGCGCAAGCACAGGCGGAGATGACCATGATAAGCGCGAACCTCGCCCGCCAATATCCCGCGACCGACAAGAGCATCGGCGCCTATGTCGTCCCCGTCTTGAATCAGGCAACGTCGTCGATCCGGCCCGCTCTTCTGATCGTCTGGATAGCGGTCGGTTTGATCTTGCTTGTGGCGTGCGCGAACGTAGCCCACCTCCTCCTGGCGAGAGCCATGTCGCGCCGGCGGGAATTGGCCATCCGCGCCGCCTTGGGGGCATCTTCTTTCGACTTGCTGCGCCTCCTGGGAACAGAATGCCTCCTGCTCGTGACCTCCGGAGGACTGCTCGGCGCAGCAATCGCCGCCCTACTCGTTCCCGCATTGAAGGCCGCGGCCGCGAGCTACGTCCCGCGCCTGGATGAGGTCGCGTTCGACGTGAGGGTGGCGCTGTACACGTTCGCCGCCATCGTTGTCTGCGCCGCGCTCTCGGCACTGCCAAGCTTCTGGAAAGTAGCGTGCGCCGATCTCGGTCAGGCGGCCAAGCAAAGTGACATGCAGCTCTTCTCCGGCCGCGTCGGGCGCCTCGGCCCCGTCATGATGGCCTCAGAAGTTGCCCTGGCATTCGTCGTGATTGCCGGTGCCGCGCTCGTGACCCGGAGTTTTGAGTCTCTCGGCCATGTCGATCCTGGATTTAGCGCCGGCAACGTCCTCGCCATAGATGTGAGCTTGCCCCCGGCTCGCGATGGCTGGGCCGCCGCCGCGCGCCTCTTCGACAGCCAGCTCGCTCCCGCGCTCCGTGGTCTGCATGGCGTCTCATCCGTAGCCGCCGCGAACATGGCGCCCCTCAGCCTGGACCGCACCGAGATCAGCCGCTACGCTTCGCGCTTCGGTATTAAGGGAAAAGTCTTTTCGCCGGGCTCCTATCCGGTCGCGCAGGTACGTTGGATCAGCGCCGAGTACTTCGCGACGCTCGCTATCCCGCTCCTCCACGGGCGCGCGCTCACATCCCGCGATCACAACCAGCCGCACTGGCTCGTTAACGACACACTGGCGCGCCGGTTCTTCCCTGGAGAAGACCCGATTGGGAAAGAGCTGCTCATGGGCGTCGACACACCCGACGTGAACTCCGCGGCGATCGTCGGCGTCGTCGGCGACACGCGCGACCTCTCGCTCGACATCGATCCGCAGCCCACGATCTATATGATCGACACGTCTCCGGTCATCGCGCTGCTCATTCGCTCGATTGGCGATCCAAACCTTCTGGTTCCTGCGATCACCCGGATTATCCGTCGCGAGGCCCCCGAAGCGCCTATCACGAATGCGCAGACGCTGGACAACCTTGTCGGCCGATCCACGGCTCGCTACCGCTTTGCCCTCTCGCTGATGGTCGCGTTCGCTGCCCTGGCCGGGGTGCTGGCGGCTATCGGAATTTACGGCGTAATTGGATACGGCGTAAGCCGCCGCCTGCGCGAATTCAGTATTCGTACGGCCGTGGGCGCAACGCCTCTCCACCTTCTGCGTCTGGTTATCTCCGAAGGTCTGATCGTTGCCATCACCGGCATCGCTGCGGGCTCGATTCTTTTCTCTCTGACCGCGGTGAAGCTATTCCGCCCGGTGTTGTTTCACGTTCCGCCCATCGACGGCGGCTCCCTGGCCGCAAGCGCCGTAGCCGTTGTCGCCATCACTCTGATCGCCATCGCGATCCCGGCCCACCGTGCCTCCCGCGCCGATCCGCACATCGCCCTGAGAGCAGACTGAATACGTTGAGAGCGATCTCCGCACATTTTGCGCGCGGCGCCGGAAGACGATGGGAGTTTAGCGCAGGCCAAATAGCCTGACCTTTGGCCGTCGTGAGCCCGGCTTCGCGCGTGCATACCAGAATTCCACACTCTGGATCATTCTCCGTTCGCCCGGCAGATCGATCACACGCGTTTGTCCACCGGCCGGAATGACGGAGCGAATCTGAATCGGTTCTGCCTCGCCCCTGCCATAGTGAACGATGACCCGGTCAAACTCAATCGGGGCTTTCTGCACGCGAATCTGAATCGCCCGATACATACCCCGCGATCGGCTGACCACGATGTTATCGTGATCCACCGCCGAATCAACGTTGGCCTCGCCCAGGTATTCCCAGCGCTGCGCATGGGCTGCAGGGCCGAAAATCAACATCAGCAGCACGACCGCGATGCCGGTGCTCATTGCTTGCTCACCTATTACTCTTGTGCCGAAAATTTTCATTCTTTGCTCCTGAAGTGATGGGAGATCCGCCTGATACGGTCTCAACCAGGATTCCCATTTTGGGGTCGAGCGGGTGAAAAGTTCACCCAGTTGACCAGGATAAACCAGGTCTCGCCCAGTGTCTGTTCAAAATTGATCTCTATAGCGGGAAATTACCTTGGAACTCGATTTGAGCGGTGGATCCGTGCGCCATAGGAAAGGCGCGCCGGCACGCTGACACCCATCTTTCTCCGGATCAAGGAGTGACGCCGCCGTGGCGCCCGGCATGATTTCGTAGCCGGTCGGGTATTTACCAACAGCGGGAACGGCGGAGCGTGTGTGATTTGTACCCAAGCGCAAAGAGCAGGTGATGGTCAACTTCTTCCGACCACCGGCGCCACGAACCGTAACTCCTCCGCGTTCTTCGGGCGCAAGAAATCAAAATCACAACCCTGATCCGCCTGGAGCACATGGTCGATGTAGAGCCGGGGGTACCCGCGGAGATGTTGACTTTCCGGTGGCCGGAAAGAGGCCAAGCGCCGCTGGATTTCCGAGTCCGCTACCAAGAGTTCGAGCGAGCGTCGCGGCACGTCGAGGCGGATCTCGTCTCCGGTTTGCACGATAGCCAGCGGGCCGCCAGCGCCTGCTTCCGGCGAGACATGAAGAATCACGGTGCCGTAACTCGTTCCACTCATGCGGGCGTCACTAATGCGCACCAGGTCTTTGACGCCTGCTCTCTGCAGCTTCTCCGGCACCGGAATCGAGCCCCATTCCGGCATCCCGGGCACGCCCTTTGGGCCGCAATTCTTGAGCACCAGAACCGAGTTTGCCGTCACCTCGAGGTCCTCGCGCTCAATGCGGTCAAGCATGTCCTGGTAATTCTCGAACACCACAGCCTTTCCTGTGTGCGTCATCAATCGATCGGAAGCCGCGGAAGTCTTGATGATTGCCCCGTTTGGCGACAGATTGCCACCGAGCACCGCGATGGCCCCCTCGCGGCCAAGAGGCGCAGAAATGGGCAGGATGACGTCACGGTTATGGCACTCTATCCCCGCAAGATTCTCGCCTAGCGTTTTGCCGGTGACAGTCGCAACACCCGTGTGAAGGAGAGATTCTATTTCCTTCATGACGGCTGGAATACCACCGGCGGCGTGAAACTCGGCCATGAGGTACTTGCCGGACGGCTTCACGTTGGCCAGGCAAGGAGTGGTGCGTGACAGCTCGTCAAAACGCGCAAGCGGCAGGTCGATTCCCAGGCGGCCGGCAATGGCAACCAAATGAATGATGGCGTTGGTCGAGCCGCCCACAGACATGCAAACACGAATGGCATTCTCGAAAGCGTCCCGCGTCATGATGTCGGAGGGGCGCAGGTTTTGCTCGGCCATCTCCACAATCCGGCGGCCGCTCGCCTCGGCGGCCTGCAAGCGGCGGGCATCGCTGGCGCAAATACTGGAAGTTCCCGGCAGCATCATCCCCAGGGCTTCGGAAACTCCTGCCATGGTAGAGGCGGTGCCCATCACATTGCAGGCGCCGACGCCGCATGAAATGCAGCGTTCCAGTTCCTGCCAGTCGCTCTCGCTGATCTTGCCTGTGCGGTATTCATCCCAGTACTTCCACACGTCGGTGCCACTGCCCACTTCAATCCCACGCCAGATTCCTGCAGGCTTGGGGCCGCCGTTCAGTTGAATCGCAGGCAGGTTGGCACTCGCCGCGCCCATCAGTTGAGCGGGAACCGTCTTGTCGCAGTTGCAGAGCAGCACAACGGCATCTATGGGATTGGAACGCAGCATTTCCTCCACGTCCATCGTCATTAAATTCCGATAGAGCATGGCCGTGGGTTTCATGAACTCTTCGCCGAGCGAGATGGTCGGAAACTCGAGCGGCAGGCCCCCGGCGGCGACCACGCCCCGCTTGACGGCCGCAGCCACGTCACGAAGATTCATGTCGCAGTTGTTGAGCTCGCTCCAGGAATTGGCGATGCCGATCACCGGCCGGTCCTTGAACCGCTCCACATCGATTCCCATGGACCTCAAGGCGGACCGGTGCTGGAAACCAAGTTCGTCCCGGCCGTAAAACCATTGAGCACTTCGAAATGTCACGGGCTTAACAGGTCAATTCTGCGGCGTGCGCGCGCACTTCCACCTCACGGCGTGCCCGGCAGCGTCAGCGCGGGGTTCTGCGGGAAGAAGTGGAACGGCCGAATGACGAAGTCGTGCCACATCACCGGCATCACCGGCCAGTCTTCGGCGCGCGGCATGTGGTGGAACCCCAGCGTGTACCACACCACAATGTCGGTGTTTTCGATGGGGCGGTTGGCCTTGGTCCACACCGCGAGGCCGTCGCCACCTTTGCTGGCAGTGGGATAGACTCCCGCGGCATAGAGCTCATCCGGGCGGTACGGGGTCACCCAAAGTTGGTGCGTGGAAAAGGCGCCGACACGCTGCGCCCCATCCTCCGGATCCAGGAGTGACGCGGCCGTGGCGCCCGGCATGATTTCGTAGCCGGTCGGGTATCCGAGCGGCCCATGCACGTTGGGGTTCTCGACAATCCACATGGCCGGCCGGTCGAGATGAATATCCATCATGGCGTCGCGCTCAGTGCGAGCCGGGAACGGGTCCGCCACCCAGATGCTCTTGCGATGCGTCGACGCCGGCAGTTGACGCTGCTTGAGCCGGTGAGCCATGAACGAGTTGTCCCGCCCGTCCACGTCCAGATCGAGGCGGAAAGAGAGAAAGTGATCGTGATTCACGCCCACGGTATTCTCCGCGACCAACTGCCCGTACTCGTCGGGAGATCCGGTGGATGCATGCCCGTCGGTGCCGTGACCGTCGGTGGCCCCGGCGTTCTTCGCTGTGACACCCTTGGTCTCTATGATTCCGGTTGCGCCGGCGGCGACGCGGATGGTGCCGTCCTGTTCGAACCGCCAGTCCAGCAGATAATCATAATTTCCGATAACCGCCGCCGCGCGGAGGACGAGAGTCCGGCTGGGACGTCCCCAGACCGTCTCTTTTTCGAAGTGCCGCCAGGCGGGGTTGCCGCTCGAGAACTCGTAGAGGCATGCCAGCCGCGGGCGAAGCATGGGAATGCCGCGCTCGTTGGGGACGAGGCCGTCAATATAGGCGGCGTTCGCCGGGCAGTCGGTGCCTTCGCGCAGTTGTTTGAGCACTCCGCCGTGAAAAAACTCGCCCGCATCGATAAAGATGCGCGTCGCCCAGCCTTCGGCGGGATCCATGTAGGGGACAAACAACTCCGAAAGAGATCCTTCGTAGAGCACCGAGCGACGCTTCGTGCCGTCGTCGAAGCTCACCAGATTGATGACGGGTCCCACACGCGGGTCCAGGCGCAGGCGGAAATGCCAGTTCTGCCAGCTCACTTCACCGCCGGAGAGTTGAAAGCCCGGCCCGAGCGGCTGCGTTACGGTGAGCGGCGTGGTTCCAGCGCGCGCCACCGATGCCGCCTCCTGAAAATTGATGGGACCGGAAGGAACGGGCACCGGGCCGTCATCAATGACCTTGAGCACTTTCTTCTCGACCGCGTCCACCTGGACGTTAAGTCCTTCGATTGATCGCCCCCAACCTAGATAGGCGCCGTGCGTATCCGTACAGCCGCCATACATGATTCGGTGCCCCTCCAGCTCGGGAACGGCGAAATAGCCATAGGGCACCGGTACGCAGTCGACCGTCGTCAGATCCGTGATGCCGCGCTTGGCCAGGGCTTCACGAACGCGAGGATCTTTCTTGACCAGTTCACCGAGTTCACGAAACTCGCTATCGATCACCGGAGCCTGGACGCCCTTGACCTCTTTCCAGGATTCCAGCTTGCGGCCGGCGATGTCGACGCGGGCTTCGATCACTTGCCCCTTGCGCAGGAGGATGACGTCCGCCGCGCGCGGGATCGGATCTGAAGACTTCCAGGCCAGCACCGTGTCCTTGGGCGGGGCGTGCAGCAGCACGCTGGCGTAGAAGGTATCCGGATCAATGCGCCCGGTGGCGTGAAGCACTTCGTAGACCGTCCAGTATTCCTGTGTCTTGAGCGCGTCAAGCGGGTGCTGAGGCGCCTGGGTTTGCGCCACCGCGAGGGCCGGGACCAGGAAAGGAGATGCAAGAAGAATCAGAATTCGGCAAGGCTCGGTTTTCAACATGTCGTTCATTCCTTTGGGGCTAAGACCGGAAATTCCCGTCAGCCGTACATTTAACTGCATCGCGCTCGTCCCGGACCGGCCTAAGACGCTGTCGGATCATGGATGGCGCAGACGTCGGCGCCGGACAAGCACATTTCAAATAGCCCGAATCCCCGTTCTGTCTTCCCAAGCTTGAGGCAATATACACCCAATCACCACTGTTGGAGCTTTTTTTTGATCCCTTTCAGTCCCGAGCGACTCCGGCAGCCTGCGAAGGGGTAAGTCCTGCCCCTTCCGGGCAAGACAGACCAGCCCGAGCGGGAAGCCACAACCAACGATCGCGGAACTCGTGCCGCCGGCGGAATGATCATGTCGCCTGGCATTGGCCTGCTGATACACTCGTCCCAAGAGCACTATGCAAGATAGAGAGTTGGGCATGAACCGCTCGATTCGCCGGCGTGACTTTCTGAATGGAATCGCGCTCGCCGGAGCCGCCGTGAACGCGCAACTCGCGGCCGGATTCGAAACGCTGCACGTCGCCGAAACTTCGCCCGACTACTATCCGCCAGCGTTAACGGGCCTGCGCGGTAGCCATGAGGGCGCTTTCGACGTGGCGCACCAGTTGCGGGACGGCGCGTTTTGGAAACAGGCGGGAACACCCACGGACACTGGAGAAACGTACGACCTGGTGGTTGTCGGCGGAGGCATCAGCGGTCTCGCCGCGGCGCACTATTTCCGAAAAGCCGCCGGCAAGCGGGCCCGCGTCCTCATTCTCGATAACCACGACGATTTTGGCGGTCATGCCAAGCGCAATGAGTTTCAACAGGCCGGGCGGACGCTTCTTGGTTATGGCGGCACTTTCTCCATTGAAAGCCCCGCGCCATACAGCGCGGTTGCAAAGGGGCTTATCCGCGAGCTGGGCATCGATGTCGAGAAACTGCAGCCGGCCTTCGACCGCAAGCTGTATCCGTCGCACGGCTTGCGTGAGGCCGTGTTCTTCGACAAAGAGACGTTCGGAGCCGACCGGCTGGTGTTCGACCCCATACAAAGCCGCGATGCCGAAGCGGGACTCGCGATCTCAACCGCGGACCCCTGGCAGAACTTCGCGGAGTCCGCTCCGCTCACGGAAGCCGCTAAGCGCGATATCCGCGGCATCTACGAAACCAAGACGGACTACTTTTCCGGGCTTTCCTCGGCTGAGAAAAAAGCCAAACTGGCGCGCATCAGCTACGCGCGATTCCTTACCGAAATTGCCGGCCTCGATCCTCAAGTGGTGGCCTATTTTCAGGCGCGCCCTCACTCCCTTTTTGGACTTGGGATCGACGCCGTTTCCGCTCAAGACGCGTGGGGGCTCGGTTTGCCGGGCTTTGACGGAATGAAGTTGGATCCCGGACCGGGCCCGGGTATGAATCGCGATTGCATCCCGAATGAGGAGGCGGAGAAGTTCTTTTTCCATTTTCCGGACGGGAACGCTTCCATCGCGCGCCTGTTGGTGCGCAAACTGATCCCGCAGGCAATTCCCGGCCACTCCCTCAAAGACCTGGTGGCATCCAGGGCTCAATATGCACGTCTGGATGACGGCCATTCCCACGTGCGCATCCGCTTGAACAGCACGGTCGTCCGCGTTCGCCACGAAGGCGACCCGGAAACCGCCAGGCAGGTGGAGGTCGTGTACGTAAAGGGTGGGAAACTACTCCGCGTGCGCGCCGCGCAGTGCGTGCTCGCGTGCTGGAACATGGTGATCCCGTATATCTGCCCGGAACTGCCGGAAAAACAACGCGAGGCACTCGCCTGGGAACCCAAAGTGCCCATCGTCTACACCAACGTTGTGCTGCGCAACTGGAATTCCTGGAGGAAGCTGGGAGTCAGTTCCATGTATGCTCCCGGCAGTTATCACACCAAAGTCAATCTCGATCTGCCGGTGAGCCTTGGTCCCTATCGCTGCCCCCGGAAACCGGAGGAGCCGATCGTGGTCCACATGATGCGGACCCCCTGCAAACCGGGCCTCCCTTCCCACGCGCAGCATCGTGCGGGGCGCATCGAGCTGTTCCAGACTTCCTTCGAGACGTTCGAGCGCAATATCCGCGACCAGTTAGCTCGCTCGCTCGGAGCCGGCGGCTTCGACCCCGCGCGCGACATCGCCGCCATCACAGTCAATCGCTGGCCGCACGGCTACGCCTACGAGTACAATTCGCTGTTCGATAAGTTCTGGCTGGAAGGAGGCGAGCTCCCATGCGTCGTCGCCCGGCAGCGGTTTGGCCGTCTTGCCATCGCCAATGCCGACGCCGGCGCTTACGCCTATACCGACGGCGCTATCGACCAGGCCTGGCGTGCAATTCAGGAACTCCGGGGATCGCACTCCACTTGAATGGGGGATCTTTGGTTGCGGGGGGTGGATTTGAACCACCGACCTTTGGGTTATGAGCCCAACGAGCTACCAGACTGCTCCACCCCGCAACTCTATCCTAGCGACACCGAATCTACGTAGTCAAATTTTCAACACAAGAATCGGTGCATGCGAATTCGCTCCGAGGCGTGCGCTGCCCGGGTGGCGCGGATTTTTTCGATAGAATCAGCGCATGCCGCTATGGAACCGCAGGCGCTTTCTCCACGACGCAAGCGCCGCATTGTGGCTGTCGGCCGAACGAACGCTCGGGCAGGCCGCGCCGGATGGCGGGGCTGTTCCGTGCAAGATTGTCGACGAACGCTCCGGCCGGCCTGTCGCCGCACGCCTGCGGTTGACGGACACCCGGGGCAACGACGTGGTTCCGTTGGGGCATCCCTCTGAGCTGGCGCCAGACGCGCAACAAGGCGATGTCCGTTTCCAATCCAAGCGTTTCGCTTACGTCGACGGAAACTTTTCCGTCGATCCGAATTCGCTGCCCCTCGGATACCAGGTCATTAGAGGCTACGAGTTCGTTATCGCCGAGGGCCGGATTGCGGCCGAAAACTTGCGCGACGGGGCCATCACGATTCCGCTCTCCCGATGGTCATCGCTCGCGGAGCAGGGCTGGTACAGCGGCGACATCCACATCCATCACGTCTCCCCGAAAACCTGCCATCTGGAGATGGACGCCGAGGACCTGGACGTCGCCAACATCCTAACCTCGGATTTCACCTTCGATCAATCCGAATTCGAAGGCCGCGTCAACGGCTATTCCAGCGGCCGGCGACTGATTTATGTGAACCAGGAGTTTCGCAACGATCACCTGGGGCACATGTGCCTGCTGAACCTGAAAAAGCTGGTCGAGCCGGTAAAGACCATGCAGCCCTACGAATATCCGCTGCATCTTCGCGCCTGTGACGAGACGCACGCACAGGGCGGTTACGTATCCTGGGCGCATTTTCCGAGCTGGCCTGGCGTCGAAAGCCCTCTCGATGTCGCCATGGAAAAGCTGGACGGGCTGGAGATCCTGTCGGTCCTCGATCCCAGAGCATTTCCGGTTTTCATGAAAAATGTCGTGCCGGAACTCGAAGCTAATGACGGCCTGCGTCTTTGGTACCGCTACCTGAATTGCGGCTTTCGACTCACCGCCACGGCGGGAACGGACAAAATGACGACTTTCGTGACCGTGGGCGCCAACCGGGTGTTCGCACGCATGCAGGGCGAGTTTACCAACCAGAACTGGATCAACGCGCTGAAAGACGGGCGCACGTTCGTCACCAACAGCCCGGTGTTGGTGTTCACGGTGAACGGCCGCGATCCGGGCGCGATTCTGCAGTTCGATCCGAAAAAGGACAAGATTGCCAAGGCACACGCCGCCGCGGAATCGCAACTGCCATACGACCGGCTGGAAATCGTGGCTAACGGAGCCGTAATCGCGCAGGCAACCCCCAGTGGGAAGCAGCACCGGGCGGAGATCCACCTGGAGCACCCGATTCAGCAAAGCTGCTGGCTGGCGGCGCGCGTTTGCGAAGACTTGGGCCGATACCGCGGCAAGGGCCTGGACTTTCAAGCCGTTCATGTTCCCTCAGGCACGCGCTTGAGCGATTACTACGGGACACGCCGTCCGGAGACGGTGTTCGCGCACTCGTCACCGGTATACTGCATCCGCGACGAAAAACCGATTCGCAACTGGGAGGACGCCCAGTACTACGCGCGCTATCTCGACAATGCGATTCACTGGCTCGAGACGGAGGCGAAGTTCGCACGTCCCGCGGACAAGCAGGCGTCGATTCAGGCTTTCGAGCAGGGGCGCGCGATCTATAGGGCGAGAGCCCGCGAGGCATTCCAAGCTGGAAAGTGAGCCGGCGAGATCGCTCGCCTAATCCAGCAGCGTTAAACACAGCATCAGGCCGATGCCGGCGCCGATGGCGAACAACTGCGCCATGGACTTTGGGAAGCTCGTTTCCTTGTGCAGTTCCGGAACCAGGTCGGACCCCGCGATGTAGATGAAACCCCCGGCGGCGAAAGGCAGCACAGCAGCCGAGAACGATTCCACGCTAGAGCCGATCACCAGCGCGAGTACTGTCCCCAGGATCGCGGCGCAAGCGGATAGAAAATTGAAAAGCAGCGCTCTGCTTCTGGAGAAACCGGCGTAGAGCAGTACGAAGAAGTTGCCGAGCTCGTGCGGAATCTCATGGGAGATCACGGCCAGAGTGGTGGCAATCCCGATGGGCAGGCTCACCAGGTAAGACGCTCCGATAATCATGCCGTCGATGAAGTTGTGAATCGCGTCCGCGAACAGGTTCATGTAGCCGACGGGCTGGATGTGGTGTTCGAACTCCAGCGTATGCTCGTGCCGCCAAAGAAGGAACTTTTCGAGGACAAAAAAGATGAGCAGACCGGCCAGGATGAAAACCGAGGTCTGAACGGGCCTTGCGGATTGTCTGAAGGATTGCGGCACCAGGTGAATGAACGCATCGCCGAACAGGCTGCCGGTGGCGAGGCCGACCATCACGAAGATAACCTCGCGGAGCTTCTGTTCGCCGACCGAGAGAGTGGCGAGGCCGATCAGCGAAACGAGGCTGACTACGAGCACACTCGCGATTGCGTATAACCACTGGAGCGCCATGGCGTCATCCTATTTGACCACTTGCCGGCCTGTGCGCCTCAGAGTTTTTCGCTAGAATTATAAGTTACTTCTCCACCGAAAGGCAGCGGATTGGCAGCCAAGCCGGCGACCGTAATCGCGATCTACCCGGGCTCGTTCGACCCCATCACCAGCGGGCACCTGGATGTGATCGAGCGCGGCTCCCGGCTTTTCGACCGGCTGATTGTTTCGATCCTTCTGAACGACGAAAAGGATCCGCTGTTCAGCGTGGAGGAACGTATGGAAATGCTGCGCGAGGTGCTGAGCACGTTTCCAAACGTGGAGGTGGACCATTTCGAAGGGCTGCTGGTGGATTACGCCTCGGCCCGCGGCGCGACGGTGCTGCTACGCGGCATCCGCGCCATTTCGGATTACGAAAAAGAATTGCAGATGGCGCTGATGAATCGCAGGCTGCGGCCGGAGATCGAGACATTGTTCCTGATGGCGGGCGAGGCGCATTCGTTCATCAGTTCGCGCCTGGTGAAAGAAATTGTAAGCTTGGGCGGCAACATCCACGGGCTGGTGCCGCCCTCAGTGGAAGCACGGCTCCGTAAGCGATTCAGCGCCGCGGGCGCAGGCGTCCGGCGACAATCATAATAGGAAATCATGGCACTGGAACTCAAAACGGAAATTGCAGACCGCATCTCATTGATCAGCGTTTCGTCCACCATGAAGGTGGCGGCGGACGCGGAAAAATTGCGCGCGCAGGGCGTGGATGTAGTTGATTTCGGCGCGGGCGAGCCGGATTTTCCGACGCCTGACAACATCAAGCAGGCGGCCATCCGGGCGATCGAGCAGAACTTTACCAAGTACACCGGCGCCGGCGGCACGGCCGAACTGAAGCAGGCGGTGTGCGAGCGGCACGCCAAGGATTTCGGCACCGATTACAAACCGGCCGAGTGCATTATCAGCGTAGGCGGCAAGCACGTCATTTTTAATCTGACGCAGGCGCTGGTCAATCCGGGCGACGAAGTCATTATTCCGGTCCCGTACTGGGTCACTTATAAAGACGTTGTGAACTACGCTGGCGGCAAGTGCGTGTTCGTCGAGACCGACGAGGCGAACGGGTTCACGCTGACTGCCGCCATGATCGAGCCGTATCTTTCGCCGCGCACCAGGATGATTCTCATCAATTCGCCCTCGAATCCGAGCGGGGCGGTGCTGGATCGCGAGGAATTCGAAAAAATTTACCATCTCACGTCGCGGCGCGGCATTTACTTGCTGACCGATGAGTGCTATTGCCACTTCCTCTACGAAGGGAAGCCGTTTTCCATCGCCTCCATGCCGGGCGCGAAGGAGACCGTGCTGGTGGCGGGAACGCTCTCGAAAACGTACGCCATGACCGGTTGGCGCATAGGCTTTGGCCTGGTGCCGCAACCAGTGGCGGGGGCCATGCTGAAGCTGCAGAGCCATTCCACTTCGAATCCCACGTCGATCTCGCAAAAGGCGGCGGTCGAGGCCCTGCGCGGGCCGCAGGAATCGGTGCAGATCATGCTGGCGGAATACCGGAAGCGGCGCGACTTTGTTGTCCAGCGGCTGCGCCAGATTCCGGGCGTCGCGTGCGCGGATCCGAAGGGCGCATTCTACGCGTATCCCAATATCGGCGCGGCACTCGGCAAGAAGGGCATTCAGAACACGCTGCAGTTTTCCGAAAAGCTGCTGGCGGAAGCGCACGTAGCGGTGGTCCCCGGCGAGGCCTTCGGCACCAACCGGCATGTCCGCATCTCTTACGCAACCTCGATGCACGAACTGGAGCGCGGGCTCGAACGGATCCACCGCTTTATCGCGGAGCTGGCTTGATACATCTCACATGGGGCCCAACGTGACGCGCCCCATTCGGCTCAAAGAAACCTTTCATGAAAAAGTCTGGGGCTCGACCGCACTCGAGCCCTGGTTTCCGAAATCTCAAACGAAAATCGGTGAAGTCTGGTTCACGGCTGAGCGAACGCTGCCGGTGCTGGTGAAGTTTCTATTTACTTCCGAGAAACTCTCCGTGCAGGTGCATCCGGACGGCCCCCAGGGGAAAACCGAAATGTGGTACATCCTGCGGGCAGAGCCGGGAGCCCGGATTGCGCTCGGGTTTCGCGAACCGGTTTCGCGCGAACGCCTGCGCGAGGCCGCACACACAGGTGAGATCGAGAAACTGCTGCACTGGTTTCCGGTGTCGGCCGGCGAAACCTACTTCACGCCCGCCAGAACGGTGCATGCCATCAGCGGCGGTATTGCGTTGTGCGAAATCCAGCAGTACTCGGACGTGACCTACCGCTTATATGACTACGGCCGTCCCCGCGAGCTGCACCTGGATCAAGGAGTTGCCATTTCCGACCTGGGCGATCATGCGGGGGCTTCGAACGCTGTGGAATTATCTGTTGGGCGGAAATTGCTCGTCAACTGTGAGTACTTCGAAACGGAGCTCCTCGAGATCACGGCGCCGAAGCAGTCTATCGAAATCGAGGGTTCCGCTTTGCTGATTTTCGTCAACGGAACGGGACGTCTCGCCGGCGAGGCGTTTCAGATGGGTGAGGTCTGGCTGCTGCCGCGTGGAACGTGGCTGCTCGACGTCCGCTCGGCGGCCGCTCGCGCACTTCTCGTGAGGAACCCGGGACTCAACTAACCCACCTCCGCCTGTCATTGAACTGGCTGCCGGGTGTTAAAATGCCACCGTGCCGGAGCGTTGAGTCCGAATGAACGCGCCGGCCCCGAACTGAGCTACTTCCAATCTTCGCGAGATCCAGACACGTGGCGATCTTTCACAGCCCCTTATTCCGTAAGCTGCTGGTCAGCGCTTTCCTGCTGACCACCGCCACCCTGTTGATATTGGATTCCTTCCTCACGAGATACATCGGCGAGCGGGAAACGCGGAGCGTGCAGCACCGGCTGACCCTTGAGTCGCGCATCCTCGCTGGAGAGGCGCCCGCCGTCGCGCCCGCGCATCTGGAGGACTGGGCAAAGGAAGTCTCGGCGCGAGCGCAGGCCCGGATCACCATCGTCGATCCGAAGGGCGCCGTACTGGCCGATTCCCAGCACGACCCCGAGACCATGGAAAATCATGCCAACCGGCCGGAGATTCGCCAGGCCTATGAGGGGAAGGTCGGCGTCTCCATCCGACACAGTGCCACCGTGGACCGCGACCTCTGCTATGTCGCTATAGGATTTCCCTACCAGAGCGGCACGGGTTTTGTTTTGCGCCTGGCCGTCCCACTTGAAGAACTAGACACGGCAATAGCGGCGATGCGCTGGTGGATGTTTGGGGCGTCGTTGATCGCACTCGCTCTGGCGATGGTCATCGCCTATTTCTTTTCGGACCGGTTTACGCGCCGCATCCGGCGGCTGCAATCGTTCGCGGAAAACCTGGTGGTCACGCGGGCGTCACAAGCCCTGCCGCCGGATGCGGATGATGAACTGGGAGCGCTGGCCCGTTCGCTAAACCGCATGGCCGCGCAGATGCGCGATTCGCTGGATCGACTGAACCTGGAATCCGCGCGCCGCGAGGCCATCCTTTCCGGCATGGTGGAAGGCGTGCTGGCGGTGGACCAGGAAATACGCGTGACGTTTTGTAACGAGTCCTTTGCGCGCGTCATCGGGGCGCCCGCGCCTCTGGCGGAGCGCGCGCCCCTGCTCGAAGTGGTTCGCGACGCTGGACTCCGCGACATGCTCTCCCAGGTGCTTGCCTCCGGAAAACCGCTCAAACAGCGCTTGCAACTGACGGCGGCGGACGGCCGTTCGTTTGAGGTACAGGCCGCGCCGCTATCGGCATCGTCACGTTGGGGCGCTATCGCGGTGTTGCACGATATTACGGACCTCGAGCGGCTGGAACGCATCCGCAAAGATTTCGTGGCCAACGTTTCGCACGAGCTGCGCACGCCGCTTACGGCCATTCGCGGATATGCGGAGACGCTGCTCGAAGGCGCGCTGGAGGATCCCGAGAACAACCGGAAGTTTCTGGAAATCATCAAAGCTCAGGCCACCGGGCTCAATAACATTGCTTCAGACTTGCTGGTGCTTTCGGAGCTGGAGTCGGGAAAGCCGGACACAGCCGAGAAAGAACCCCTCCTGGTTCGCAGTGTCTTGGAGAGCGCATTGCACACGGTGGAATCCGCCGCCCGCGTCAGCGGCGTGCGGCTCGACGCCACAAACGTTGAAGATGCCTGCGTCGCCGGGTCCAAAATCCGGTTGGAGCAAGCATTAGTGAACCTGCTGGACAACGCTATTAAATTCAATCGGCCGTCAGGCTTTGTGCGGATCGAGGTGAAGCGCATTCCAGATGGGCAAGTGCGCATTACAGTCGCCGATGCGGGCATTGGAATCCCATCGGAAGACTTGTCGCGTATTTTCGAACGGTTTTACCGGGTCGACAAGGCCCATTCACGCGCGGTCGGAGGGACCGGTCTGGGACTCTCCATTGTCAAACATGTCGTAGAGCGCATGAACGGAAAAATCACGGCTGCGAGCGAGTTGGGCAAAGGGTCGGTCTTCACCATTACGCTTCCGGCCTGCCCCACAAATTAACGCATTCGTAATAATAGATTCATCAAGCGCTAACATTCCCATAGGTATCCTGACACTTCATTTAGAAGGTGTAAATTCTCATACGGGCCGTGAACTCGCGCGCCCTGACAGGATCGAATCATGAATCAAAGAGTGCACCGAACCATAAACCAAATTCTCGTGCTCAGCGTAAGCTGTACGGTTCTGGCGCTAGCGGCTGATAAGCCGGAGAAACAGCCTAACGCCAACAGCAACCCGGAGATCAGCGAGCTCAGAGCGTTGCTTGCGGACCAGCAGCGCCAGATCGCGGAACTCCGAGCCGCCCTGCAGGAACAGAAGAACCTGATCAACGGCAGCCGGCAGGGGGAGTCGAACGGTACCGCCGCGCCCGCGACCGTTCAGCGTCCGTCGCCTGGCATTCCTCAGCTCGGCCAGGTGGCCAGTACAACACCGGTCATTCCGGTTGCTCCCGCCATAACAGCGCCGCTAGCGCTGCCCATGCCTGCGCGGGTGGCCGGCGCGCAGGACTCCCCAGCCCAGGATTCGCCGTTACAACTCCGCATCGGCTCTGCCACCATCACGCCTGTGGGCTTCATGGATTTCACCGCCGTGTTTCGCTCGACGAACCCGGGCAGCGGGATCGGCACCAATTTCGGCAGCATCCCGTATAACACCGGAGCTAATGGAAACATCAGCGAGTTTCGCCTGAGCGCTCAAAACTCACGCATCGGCTTGCGTGTGGATGCCAAAGCGCACGGAGCCAACGTGCTGGGTTATCTCGAGTCCGATTTTCTAGGATTCGTGCCCACCAACGCCGCCGTCACCAGCAACAGCGACAGCCTGCGCCTGCGCCTCTATTGGGTAGATGTGCGCAAAGACAAAGTTGAGCTTTTTGGCGGCCAGTCCTGGAGCATGCTGACCCCCAACCGCAGGGGCCTGTCGGCGCTGCCCGGCGATCTCTTTTACAGCCAGGTCATCGACGTGAACTATCAGAACGGCCTGGTTTGGAGCCGCAATCCGCAGTTCCGGTTTATCCTCCATCCGACCGAGAAGATCGCCATGGGATTGTCCCTGGAGAATTCAGAGCAATACATCGGCGGCTCAGGCGGTGGTGGGCTGATCACTCTGCCTGCAGCTCTGGCCACCCCCTATGCCAAGCAGTTGAACGACGGAACCACGACGCTCTCGGTTCCGGACGCACACCCGGACGTGATCGCCAAGGTGGCGCTCGATCCGAACAGCAAGCTGCATTTTGAAGTGGCGGGCCTGTTCCGCACCTTCCGGGTTTACAACCCGCTGGATGCCAATCATTACACGAGCCACGGTTTTGGCGGCTCCGCCAATGTCAACTTCGAGATCGCCAAAGGCGTCCGGGTGGTCAGCAACAACTACTGGAGCGATGGCGGCGGCCGCTGGATCTTCGGCTTGGCGCCTGACCTGATTGTCCGTCCGGACGGCAGCCTTTCCCCGATTCACTCGGGTTCCACGGTGGATGGAATTGAGGTGCAGGCCAAGAATACGCAGTTCTACGCGTATTACGGCGGCACCTTCATCCGGCCCAACACCGCCGTCGACGCCACCGGGAAGTTAATCGGCTACGGCTACAGCGGCTCTCCCAACAGCCAAAACAAGTCGATTCACGAGCCCTCATTCGGAATCACGCAGACATTCTGGAAGGATCCGAAGTACGGAGCTCTGCAACTCATGCTGCAGTACTCGTATGTGCTGCGCTATCCGTGGTTCGTTGCGACTAACGCGCCGCAGGACGCTCATGCCAGCATGGTCTTCCTGAATCTACGCTATCTGCTCCCTGGATCTGCGCCGCACATTGAAAAGTAACGCGATCCGATAATTTAACGCATCCTTAACCAGATCGTAACAGTAGTGTAAGTCCCGTTGCGGACAATGGAGATGAAGAAAATGACGAAACAAAACTGCATGGTCGCAGGAACCGTTCTCGCGCTAGGGCTGATTGCGTGGAATTTGTCGTCGACTTCCGTGACTGTCGTCAAAGCAGCCAACGACACGGTTCTCATCAACGGCGCCGGCGCTACCTTCCCTTACCCGATCTATGCTAAGTGGTTTAACGAGTATCACAACCTGCATTCGGAGATTCAAATTAATTACCAGTCCATCGGGTCCGGCGGAGGCATCCGCCAGCTTCAGGCGGGAACTGTGGATTTCGGCGCCTCCGACGGCCCCATGAGCGATGAGCAGCTCAAGCAGTCAAAGTTCAAGGTTCTTCACTTTCCCACCGTGCTCGGAGCTGACGTGCCCGCCTACAATGTTCCTGGCGTGTCCCAGGAATTGACGTTTACCCCTGAGGCGCTGGCAGGAATCTTCCTTGGAACGGTGAAGAAATGGAACGACAACCAGCTCGTCAAAGCCAACAAAGGGGTCAAACTACCAGCCAATGACATCGTCGTGGTACACCGGTCCGATGGCAGCGGAACCACTTACGTTTGGACCGATTACCTTTCGAAAATCAGCCCAGAGTGGAAGAGCAAAGTAGGTTCGGGAACTGCCGTGAGCTGGCCGGTAGGACTCGGAGGCAAGGGCAATGAAGGCGTCGCCGGTTTGGTGCAGCAGACGCCGTATTCGCTCGGGTACGTGGAGCTGGTGTACGCCGTACAGAACAAAATGGCCTATGGCCGGGTGCAGAATTCGTCGGGCGTCGCGGTGAAGGCCGATGTTGCCAGTGTGACCGCGGCTGCCGCGGCTGTGGCCAAGACCATGCCGGACGATTTTCGCGTGTCGATTACAAATCCTCCAGGCAAGAACGCCTACCCGATCGCCAGTTTCACCTGGCTGCTGATTCCCGGCACGATTCGCGATCCCGTGAAGAAGTCCGCCATCACGGGCTTTCTGCAATGGATGCTGAAAGACGGGCAGAAAATGAC
>JBGPKX010000035.1:0-23788 GCA_041486185.1 Bryobacteraceae bacterium
CTGACTCAGGACACTAGTCATGTACGCGGTCGGTTTGGGCGCCACTAAGCCAACGGTGGCCACCGGCGCGCCCAGCCCCATGCCGCCCGCGGCAGCCACAGGCGTCTTCATGCTCAACTTCGATTTCCAGCCGAACGCGCCGCCGACGCCGGGAATGATGCTCATCAATCGGTGGTTTGTGGCGCCGCCCGGCCCTGTTTTTGCGGGTCTGACGCCGAACTTTGTAGGACTGTACCAAATCAACTTCGTGGTCCAGTCGCCACCTGCCGGTCTGCTCCCTTGCGCCAGGAGCCTGGAAGTGGGGGACAATCCATACGCGAGTGTGCTGTCGAACCTGACCGTCACGCTGATCGGCCGGACGTCATTCGACGGCGCCCAGATTTGCGTGGATGCCAACACGCCCTAAGTCTCGTTACGCTGCTTTGTTTTCCACGCCCATCCTGTTAACTTGGAGTGCATGAAGCGACTGGAGCCCGTTATATGGGCCAAGGGCACCTTCCTGACGCCGCAGCATCTCCAGATCCAGGACCGGTTCCTGGAGAACGTGCTGCAGTTTCACCTCGACGCGCTCGCCTTCCGCCCATGGGGTTTTCGCCAGCTTCAGGTCAACCAGGAATTGCTGGCGGCCGGGACGTTCGCCCTTTCGAACGCCGCTGGTATTCTCCCGGATGGCTTACTTTTCGACATTCCGAATTCCGATCCGGCGCCCGCTCCCAAGCCGCTGGCCGAGCTGTTTGGTCCCGACGACGCGGAGATCGCGGTTTATCTGGCGATCCCGCAATATCGCGAGCGCGGGTTGAATGTCTCGGCGCCTCTGCGTCATGCCGACACGCGCTACCGGGCCGAGGTTGAAACCTTCAAAGATGAAAATACCGGCGCCTCGGAGCGCCCCGTGCAGGTGGCACGGAAAAATTTCCGCTTACTGGTAGAAGGCGAGAGCCGCGAAGGAACGTCGTCGCTCAGTGTAGCCAGCGTCCGGCGCACCCCGTCCGGCACGTTTCAGTTGAATCCGCGATTCGTGCCGCCGCTGATCGACTTCACCGCCAGCGATTATCTGGTCTCCATCGCGCGGCGGCTGGTGGAGATTCTTTCAGCGCGCAGCAGCATGCTCTCCGGAACGCGCCGCCAGAAAAACCAGACGCTGGCGGATTTCACCACCGCCGATATCGCCAACTTCTGGCTGCTCTACACCATCAATAATTACTTCCCGTTCCTGCGTCACCTTTTTGAGACGCGCGCGGGGCACCCCGAGGAACTGTATTCGGCCATGCTGTCGCTGGCGGGCGCGCTGACCACGTTCTCGCTCAAGATCCATCCTCGAGACCTGCCGCTCTACGATCACGACGATCTGGGCAAGTGCTTCACGGACCTGGATGAAAAGCTGCGCGTGCTGCTCGAGACGGTAGTGCCGAGCAATTTCGTGTCGCTGCCGCTGAAGCTGGTGCAGCCTTCCATCTACGCGACCTCGATCGACCAGGATAAGTATCTGCTCAACACCAAGCTGTATCTCGCGGTGAACGCCGAGATGAACCAGGCCGACCTGATCAACAAGACCCCACACCTGATCAAGGTCTGCTCGGCGAACCACATTGAGCATCTGGTGCGGCAGGCGCTGCCCGGCGTGCCGCTTACGCACGTGGCCACGCCTCCGAGCTCGATTCCGATGAAGTTGAACTTCCAGTACTTCAGCATGACCCAGACGGGTCTGGCCTGGGAGGCCATCACGCGCGCGCGCAATCTGGCGGCATATGTTCCCGGAGACTTCCCTCAGCCCCAGCTTGAGCTGATCATCCTTCTGCCGCAGGCTTCATGAGAGTCGCGCCAGTCTGTTAAAATAATTGGGTTATGTCGATTCCCAATGTAAAGCGGTTCCGGCCCTACTGCCCGACCTGCAACGAGAGTTTCACCATCATGGCCGTGCTGCCGCGCGACGCCAATGTGGATCAGTACCTCTCCAACGCCGTGACGCGGCACGACCACAAGGCGTTTCAAGAGGCCAAGCAGGCCCACTTCAAGATCCGCGTCGGCCAGCAGAAGCAGAAGAAGGCCAAGTAGTTTTCCAGGAGACTGCTGAAAAGCACCACAACCACTCCCTCACGGTCGCGGCTCGGAAACGCGATCGCTGATACGAGAGTGGTTACTGAGCTGTGCGCAAGCGCCTCGTCGGCAGGCTTGTTCGGCAGCCTTCTAAAGGCGGGCCTTCAGAGTTCGCAAGGCCCGGAGTCCCTCCTGGGCGACCTCGTCGTCTGCATCGTGGCTCAGCTTGTCTAGGCACGCCACGCTGTCCTGGCCGCCGCTTACTGCGAGAATTCTGGCCAGATAAACCTTTTCGTCTTTGGTCCCGGTTTCGGCCGCATGGTATAGCGGAGGCCGCAGCGCCGGATTACGCGCCAGCTCGACCAGGAAAGCGTACGCCACGCCGCGGTAGCCGACCGAGTTCAGCGTATTGATCAGCAATTGGAACGGGCTGAATTCCGCGATCTGTGTCTTCCCCAGCATCACCTGCGCGAAAGCCAGCGAGAGACGCGGCGACATCTTGCTCTCGTCTTTGAACGCCGCTTCGAGCATCGGCAGGTCGGCCGGGTTCTTCAGCCGTGCGAAGCCTTCGGCCGCCGCGGCGCGCAGGCCGTCGTCCTTATCGTGCAGGTACTTGTTATAGACGGCGCGGCTCTTTTCGTCGGGCAGCATGGCGAGCGCGGTCAAAGCCGCGCGCTTCACTTTATTGTTGCGGGAGTTCTCGAGCACGTCGAGAAGCTGTGGCACCGAGGATTTATTCTGCAGCAGGCCCACGGTTTCGATGGCGGCAAGCTGCACCTTCTGGTCGAGGTCGCGCAGCAGGAACGCGACGCCTGGCGCCGCGGACTCATCGCGAATCTTCTGCAGCGCGACTAGCGATTCATAAATAACGAGCGTGTCTTTGTCTTTGGAACGCAGCGCCGCCACCAGATCGGGAACGGCCGCCTTACCACGCAGGATGCCCAGCGCGCGGGCGGCGTTAGCGCGCGCCTCCATACTGCCTCCGCTGCGCACCAGAGTTCCGAGGGCCTGGATCACATCCGGCCGCGGAATCACGAAAGCGTCGATCACTTGATCGTTGGTGTCGGTGAATTTGCCCTTGATGCTCGAGCCCGCGCGCTTGATGGAAGCGCCAAAGCCGGTCTGGACATAGCCCGGCAGATAGAAATTGACCAGGCCGTCAGTGGCGCGAATCTGTACTTCGGGATCGTTATCGGCGGTCGCCTGAATCAGGGGCGCCAGACTGCCCTGCGTTCCGACTTCAGTAATCGCCTTGACGGCTTCGAGCCGGATGTCGAGATCCGGATTGCGCAACAGCTCCTGAAGCCTGGGAAGCGCGCTGGACCCTTGTTTCGCCAGGTTGCGAACATCTTTGGGACGCAGCGACTCCTGCGCGAAAGTCCCTAAAACAGCAAGCACAACAGCGCTGGTGACAAGCGATACGCGACGATAGCCCATGTTCCCAATGTAGGACAGGCATGCCTGCCTGTCCATTGCATTTGCGGCGGCGTTCCGGTGATGAGGACTTGAGTCTGATTCTTAAGCTTGTAGCGCAGGGTCACGCGCCGTTTGCGGGGACCTGCGGCCCTTTGTTCCTACGAGCCACAAGGCGCAGGTCTCCCCAAAGAGCGGGTAGCTCTGCGCTACGAATTTGTGGGATACGACTCGTAGGGCCTTAGCGCACGAATTCCACTTCGATGCGCTGCGGAATCAAGCCCGCTTCATAGCCCATGTCAAGCAGCTTTTGCGCGGCCTTTGGCACGATGTCGCCGCAGTCGACGGTGAAATGATTCACGTACATGCCCACGAACTTGTCCGCCAGGCGCGGATCCATGTCGCGCGCGAACTGCATGGCGTAGGTTAGAGCCTCTTCGCGGTGATCCAGTGCGTACTGAATGCTCTCGCGCATGAGCCGGCAGCATTCGCTGCGAACTTCCGAAGGCAGTGAACGCAGCAGCGCGTTGGCTCCCAACGGCAAAGGCAGATCGAATTTCGTCTTCCACCAGCGGCCAAGATCGAGAATGCGATGGAATCCCGCGCGGTGATACGTCAACTGCGCCTCATGAATAATCAGCCCGAGATCGACCGCACGCTCGCTGACGGCGTCGAGAATCTTGTCGAATGGCGTCACCACGGCGTCGAAATCCGGCTCGAAGAGTTTGAGCGCCAGATAAGCGCTGGTGAGTTTGCCAGGGACGGCCACGCGCTTGCCGCGGACCTCCTCCGGCTCCATGGGCCGCAAAGAAACCAGCATGGGTCCGTAACCATCACCGATGCTCGATCCGCTGGCCATCAGCACATATTTATCGGCCACATGGGGATAAGCGTGATACGAGATGGCGGTGAGATCGTACTGGCCTTCCACGGCCTTGCGGTTCAGCGATTCAATATCTTCCAGCACGTGCCGGAATGCAACCGTTGACGAGCGCACCTTCTTGGTGGCAAGGCCATAGAACATGAACGCATCGTCGGAGTCCGGACTATGCGCGGTGATGATTTCCCGTTGTGGCGCAGACATGTAGGTGAAAACTTTCACCAGTATGACATTTGTGCGGGATCAGGACAAACGCGAGGAATGGAACAGAAATGGAACAAGGGCGGCCCAGCTTTTTCCATCGGTACTTGAAGAATGTCGTTGCCGATCATCAGCCCGCGCAAGAGCGCGATCCGCGTGGCGGCTTTTCACCCACGCATGCCTATCCGATCGTTCGTCACTCTTCTTGCTGCATGCCCTTTGGAATCAGGCGTGACCGCCCTCATCCTTGCCCGGCTCTATATGTCACCTCCCGCCAGCTCAAACTGCGAGCGGCTCTTGGCTCAGGAAGCTTACCGGCTGCTTCCTGACACACATTCTGCGCCTGCTCCCGTGCGTTGTCAATAGCTCAAAAGGTCTACGATAATAGTCGTTGGTCTGTGCGTTTTCGTCCCAAAAAGATAAGGCGAAAACGCGACTTCCCAAGTGATGCTGTCGCGATGGTTTGGCAAGAAGACTGCTCCGCTCACCGGCGCTCCCGCCGTGCGCCGTCAGAAACCCTACTCCGCGCAGAGTGGCTACGTCTATCAATATTTTTACGAAGGCCATCGCCCGTCCTCTCCCGAGCGCGGCACCGAATACGTGTTTGATGTTTCCTCGGATCGCAAGACATCGTCGCAAGTGTCGGTCATCATCAGCGATGCCGCCGTGGCAAGCTGGCAAAACGAGAGCGGGAGAGCGCTCAGCGCCACCGAACAGTACGCCATCGCGAAGGTGGCGCTGTTCCAGGCATTCGACGAGCGGGAAACGCCGGAAGCCATGCGCGCGGCCGTGCGCGTCGAGCCCGGCGACGTCCACTCCATCCTGGCAACGCTGAATATCGACTGAGCTATCATAAGAGCGGCGCATGTCTCTGCCTCCGATTTCGCCGCTCGAGCACCTCGGAAACCGGCCCTTTTCTTTCTATCCGCCCATCCTGAATATCGAACACAACGAGTGGTTCTTCCGGCGAGGTACGTGGTCCGAAATTCTGGTGGTCAACTCGCGCAGCCAGGAGGAAATCTGGATTCCGCGCCGGTTCCTGGGCGAGATCTCGCAAATCGAAGACCCGGTCGTGATCGTGGGACTGGTGAAAGAACTGGAGTACAAAGCTGGGGCCGTATGGCCGCACCAGCGGCGCGTGATCCCGATGCCCGTCGCCGTGGGTGACCGGCCGCGAACCATGGGGCAGCCCTCTGAATCGCCCGCGCCGGTGATCGGCATTCGCACGCAGTCTGTAACGGATTCGCGCATGGGCAAGCTGGTCGGCTTCACGCTGCTGGTTGGCGCCGTAGCCAGCTTCGTCGCCGTGAGCGTGTTTCGCGTGGGAACCCTGAAGCCGCGCGTCGTCTACCAGGGCAGCGACTCGGGTTATCTCGAACTCACGCACGATGACGATTACTGGGCGGTGGTGCGGAAGCTCGGACCGCCGGCCGAGGACCGCTGGCAATCGGAAACCGGAGCCATTCAATTCCGCAGCCTGTCCTATCCGCAAAGGGGTTATTTCATAATCCTGATGGGAGAAACGCGGCCGGGAGCGCGCTACATCGGAACCGTGGATGCGAACTGGAACGCGATCCACGACGTGCCGCTGCGCAACGGTGGCAACACGTGGTCCACGCTGCGCGGGTTGAAGAAATTCTGAAATGTCCCTGACGACTTCGGCACCGGCCGCCGCTTCTTCCGGCCTGAAGAAAATCCTGGGACATCTGCTCTGGGCTGTGGTGGCCTTGGCCGCCGCGTTCTGCCTCGGGGCCATTGCGCTCAACCGCGGCGAACACATCAACAGCACGTGGCTGGTGCTGGCGGCGGCGTGCACGTATGCGCTGGGCTTCCGCTTCTATGCGAAGTTCATCGCCGCGCGCGTGATGTCTCTCAACAATCAGCGAGCCACTCCTGCCGAGCGCCTGGAAAATGGCCACGATTTCGAGCCCACCAACAAATGGATTCTCTTCGGCCACCACTTCGCCGCCATCGCCGGGCCGGGGCCTTTGGTAGGACCAGTGCTTGCCGCGCAATTCGGTTATTTGCCGGGAACGCTGTGGATCATTGTCGGTGCGGTGCTGGGTGGCGCGGTGCAGGATTTCGTGATTCTGTTCGCTTCCATGCGGCGCGACGGCAAGTCGCTCGGGCAGATGGCGCGCGAGGAGATCGGCAAACTGGGCGGCTTCGTCGCGCTGCTCACCGTGCTGCTGATCATGATCATTCTGCTCGCGGTCGTGGCCCTTGTGGTGGTGAACGCGCTGGCCGGCAGCCCCTGGGGCGCCTTCACCATCGCGGTCACCATGCCCATCGCGGTCTTCATGGGTTTGTATCTGCGGTACTGGCGGCCGGGCAGGGTGCTCGAGTGCTCGGCGATCGGTTTCCTGCTGGTGATCGCGGCGATCTTCGGCGGTCAATGGGTGGCTCAATCGGCTGCCTGGGCGCCGGTGTTCACGCTATCGGCGCTGGCGCTGGCGTTCGCCATCATCGTTTACGGATTTCTCGCAAGCGCGCTGCCGGTGTGGCTCTTGCTTGCGCCGCGCGACTATCTCAGCACTTTCGTCAAGCTGGGTGTGATCTTCCTGCTCGCCGTCGGCATCATCTTCGTGCGGCCCGAACTCGAGCTGCCGGCGTTTACGCGCTTCACCGATGGCAACGGTCCCATCTTCGCCGGCAAGATTTTTCCCTTCTGCTTCATCACCATCGCCTGCGGCGCGATTTCGGGATTTCACGCACTCATCTCTTCCGGCACCACGCCGAAGATGATCGCCAAAGAATGGCACGCATGGCCGGTAGGGTACGGCTCGATGCTGCTGGAAAGCTTCGTGGCCGTGATGGCCATGATCGCGGCTTGCGTCATGCATCCCGGCGTGTACTTCGCGGTTAACTCGCCCGCAGGCATCGTAGGTGCGACGCCGGCGGCCGCGGTCGCCACCATCAGCTCCTGGGGATTTCCGGTAAGCGTGGCGGAGATGCAGTCGCTCGCACGCGCCGTAGGCGAGCAGACGCTCTTCCACCGCACCGGCGGCGCCCCGTCGCTTGCGCTGGGCATGGCGCACATCTTCGCGCGGTCGGGCGGCGGTCAGGGGCTCATCGGCTTCTGGTATCACTTCGCCATCATGTTCGAGGCGCTGTTCATCCTGACCATCATCGACGCCGGAACGCGCGTGGGCCGCTTCATGCTGCAGGATCTGCTGGGCCACGTGCACCCCGCGCTCGGCCGCACGAGCTGGATGCCGGGCGTGCTCGCGACATCGAGCGCCGTAGTTCTGGCCTGGGGCTATTTTCTCTACCAGGGCGTGCGTGATCCATTAGGCGGCATCAATTCGCTATGGCCGCTGTTCGGCATCGCCAACCAGTTGCTCGCGACGATCGCCCTTTGCGTGGCCACCACCATCCTGATCAAGATGTACCGCGCCCGCTACATCTGGATCACCGGGTTGCCGCTGGTCTGGCTGGTCACGGTGACATTCGCCGCATCCTGGCAGAAGATCTTTTCGCCTGTGCCGCGCATCGGATTTCTGGCGCAGGCCGATCAGCTTGAGGCAGCGCTGCGGTCGGGCACAGTGGCCACCGCCAATATCGCGCCAACGCAAACGCTGATTTTCAACGCACGGCTGGACGCCGTGATCTGCGCGGTGTTTCTAGTTCTGGTGGGCGTGATTCTGATCGACTCGGTCCGCGTCTGGACCGGCATTCTGCGCGGCACGCGAACGTCTCAGGTAGCGGAGGCGCCATTTGTGCTATCGCATCTGGCGGCGGAGGAAGTATGACGCGTCTGCGAGCGCTCGGAAGGTTCATCCTGGCGCTGTTGCGCGAGCTCGCGGACGAAAACGCCTATCACCGCCATCTGGCCGCGCACGGCTGCGCGCATTCCGGTGAGGAGTGGCGAAAATTCTCCGAACAACGGCTGCGCGCCAGGTATCAGCGGGCCAAGTGCTGCTGAAGGTTAAGCCAGCAGAACGAGTCCGCCGTATTTGGCAAATGCGCGAAAATCACGGTCCCGCGTCAGCAACCGGACATCGTGGTCGATGCAACACTGGGCGATCATCGTATCGGCCAATGTGGGCCGGTAGTTTTTCCGGAATACATCGGCCCGCAGCCTGCCAGCCCTTTCCCAAAAGCCTTCTATGATTGCGAGTAGCGGCAGTTGCCGCAAATCCGCGGCATCTTGCGGTTCGAGTTTTGGATCGCTGAAAAGTTCCGCGAGCACGAAGGGCGATAGCACCACGGTTTTGTCCATGAGAGCGCCAATCAGCATTCGGATGTCGGCACTTTCATCGCCGGCGTAGAGGGCGATCCAACAGTTGGTGTCCGCGGAGATCAGTTCAGTCGCGCCTCAGCTCATCCACATCGATTGAAAGATGTACTTTGCCTCGCCGCCGCAGGATTCGCTCGTAGGCGTCGGAAGCCGCGACAGCTTCCAATCCCTTGCGAATCGTCGGCGTCAGACCCACGCCGGAAGCCTTGGTGGCGCGTTCCACCAAGTCTTTCGGCAGCATCACCGTCACTTTGCGCATCTGCTGTTGCGGCATAAGTACATTGTACCGTATTCCATACCGTATCCTCATACGGCATGAATGTCCACCTCTTGAAAGGTGCGATGGCCAGCCGTTTTGTGGTTCGCCCACGGACCTGACACCGGTCCACTGCGCTAAACTGACGGGTTCATGCCTGGACCCCGGTTTGACACCCGGCACGCGCTGGCGTTGCTGGCGCTGCTGTGTGTACCGGCCGAATCCTCACAAAACGGCGCTGCGGCGCAAAGCTCCAGCGCGCTCTCGACTAAGGGCGCTCTTACGTATAACGTCGAGTGGCGGCTTATCGACGCCGGCAAAGCGAAGCTGCGCTGGAGCGCCAGCCCTCAACCTTCGCACCCGGGCTGGCAGATCAACCTCCACCTGGAATCAGCGGGGCTGGTTTCCAAGCTGTACAAGGTCAACGACGATTACGCCGCCGATCTGAGCGCGGAGCTTTGTGTCCAAAACACGCACACCGTCGCGCATGAAGGCAGCCGGCAGCGCGACACGGTTGTGCACTTCGATCCCGAGACCAAGAAGGCCAGTTACCTCGAGCGCGATCTGGTCACGCACGCCGTAGCGCTAGCGAAGGAGACCGACATCCCGGCGTGTGTGCACGACGTGATCGGCGGCATGCTTTTCCTGAGAACACTGAAACTCGAGCCGGGGCACTCTATCCAGTTGCCCGTCAGCGATGGCAAGAAGACTGTGCCGGCAAAAATCGAAGCGCAACAGCGCGAACAGATCAAGGTGCCCGCCGGAACGTTTAAGACCATCCGCTACGAAGGTTTCCTGTTTAACAACGTGCTGTATCGCAGGCCCGGTCATTTATACATATGGCTCACCGATGACGCGAGGAAACTGCCGGTGCAACTTCAGGTGCGGCTGCGCTTCGCGATCGGCACCATCACGTTTGAATTGGAGAAGGAAGACAAGACATGAAGTCTGTAGCCATCATGGGCGCGGTTCTGCTTGCCGCGCCGGCCCTTTATCCCCAGACCCAAACGCCACATCAGAACGCAGCGGCTTCAGATCAGAGCTCGGCAACAGCGAGCGCGCTGCTTCCCAACAACGACGCTCTGGCCCTGCTCCGGCGCATTTCGCAGTTGATGGAATCCACCATGCTTGCGGCCCCCGGCATGACGCGCGCCGCCGCGCCGCTGGCCGAGAATGTGCGGCAGGCCCTGGCCAACATCGAAGGCAGCTCGCCGCAAAACGCCGGGCAGGTTTATAGCCTGCTGGCCAACGTGCGCGCCTACCTGGCGCTCTCCGATGCGATGCCCAAGCAATACCCGTTCGCCGATGCCGCGCGCAAGCAAGTGGCGGAATTGCGCGACGACATGGATCGCATGGATGCGGATTTTCAAGCGCTGCTGGATTACAAAGACCAGCAGGCGCGCAACCCGGATCGCGACAACCTGAAGCGCTACGCCGAGGAGAACGCGCGGCTCGCTCCGCCTTCATCCAAAACTCCGCGCGTGGTATTTTTAGGCGATTCGATCACCGATGGCTGGCGGCTGACGGAATATTTCTCCGGCCGCGACTTCGTCAATCGCGGAATCAGCGGGCAAATCACCGGCGAAATGCTGGGCCGCATGATGGCGGACGTGATCGACCTGAAACCGGCGGCCGTGCTGGTGCTGGCCGGCACGAATGATATCGCCCGCGGCGTTCCGGTCAGCGCCATCAAGAACAACCTCATGATGATCGCGGACCTGGCTGACTCCCATCAGATCCACCCGATGTTCGCCTCCATTCTTCCGGTGAGCGATTATCACAAGAATGTCAATGCGCGGTTTGCCATGACTCTCCGGCGGCCACCCGCGACCATCCTGGCGCTCAATAGCTGGCTGCGGCAGTTCTGCGCGCAGCGCGGCTACATCTACGTGGATTATTTTTCGGCCATGATCGATTCCACCGGCCACCTGCAAGCCGATTTAGCGGATGACGGCCTGCACCCAAACAGTAAGGGCTACCGTGTGATGGCGCCAATCGCCTTAAGCGACATCGACCGCGCGTTCAGCCAGCAGCCGAAGAAGAAAAAGGGTAGATTCTTCTGAGCCGTGGTGGTTCGCCGTCTGGTTACCGTCCTCCGCGAAGTGCGGTTTCTCGCGGCCGTGCGTAACCATCCGCGCTCCGCGCGCGTCGGTGCGAAAATAGAGGGTATGAGGTTTCGTCTTGCCATAGCTGGTTTGTTGGTGTGCGCTTGCGCCGTGGCGCAGCAGACGTTGACACTCGACCAGTTGCTTTCGTTCGTGCGCTCCTCCATCAAGCTCAAGCAGCCCGATAAGGACGTCGCGACCTACATTGCGAAACTCAGGCTCTCGGAAAAACTGGATCTGCGCACAGTGGAAGAATTGCAGGGCGAGGGCGCCGGTCCCAAAACCGTGGCCGCGCTGAACGAACTGGCGGTTGGGTCGGCTACGCTGCCGGAGCCGAAACCGAAAGTCCCCAAACCTCCGCCTCCGCCGATTCCACCGCCGTCGCCGGAAGAGCAGCAGGCCATCATCAGCGAAGTGCGCGAGTACGCCGCGAACTACTCGAAATCGCTTCCAAACTTCATCTGCACGCAGGTGATGCGCCGCTACGTCGATCCGAGCGGCATGGAGTTCTGGCGGTCCCAGGACACCATCACGGCGAATCTCACTTATTTCGACCAGCAGGAGCATTACAAGCTGACGCTGATCAACAACCAGTATGTCGATTTTCAATCTTTCAACTCCGTTGGCGGCGCCAGTTCGGCCGGCGAGTTCGGCAGCCTCCTCCGCCTTACCCTCGCGCGCAAAGCCGATGCGCTGATCGAATTCGACCATTGGGCCACGCTGCGCAAGCGAAGGGCGTACGTGTTTTCGTACAGCATTTCAAGCGGCAATTCCGACTACAGCATCCTTTGGGAAAAGAGCATGCGGATTATCGTCGGATATCGTGGCCTGATTTATGTCGATAAAGACACGCACAAGGTGCTGCGGATCACGCTCCAGGCAACCGAGGTTCCACCGTCGTTTCCGGTGCAGGAAGCGCAGACGAAGCTGGATTTTGACTACGTGGACATCGGCGGCCAAACATCTCTGCTGCCGCTGAAGGCCGAAATACGCATGCGGCACGATAAATACCTCACCAAGAACGACATAGAGTTCCGTTTGTATCGCAAGTTCTCGGCCGATGCGGAAATCAAGTTCGACACCCCGATACCCGACCCGCTGCCCGAAGAGCAGACCAAGGAGCAGCCGGACTCGCCTAAGGGCCAACCGCCGAAGTAGAGCGCTCTTAGTTGCTGTTATGATGTAGGACATGTGCCACGGGCGCACCTGGAGAGCCGCGCTGATGTTAGTGGCGATGTGCGCCGTGCTGGTCGTCAGCACTGCCGCAGCCTCGCCGGCGCACTGGCACACGGAGGTGATCGGCAGTAACTGCGACCTCTGCTGCGTGGGACATCTCCCCGCGCTTCAATCTCCGCACTTATCCGACATTCGCCCGTCAGTCGTTCTGGACTGGCAGATTCCGGCGACAGAGCATCACTCCAGCCTCGATCCGCAATTCTCCGCGACCTTCGGCCGCGCACCTCCTGTCTAACTGGTCCTGGCAATTGTAGCGGCTTGACCCGCCCAGTGTAGGGCCTTGCCGCAAAGAACCGGGATGGGCAGTGTGCACCGGATAAGGACCGCGGGCAGGAGAATCAGCGTTCTTCTCTTCGCGAATATTGACGGCGGGTTCGAGCGATTCCTCCCCTCTCGCTCGCCGAAGGCATCTGGTCTCGGAAAGCAGTGAGCTTTCGGGAGGTGAGATGGAGCGCGTCATGTGGCGTATTTGTATAGGGCTATTCGGTGCGGGCTGCCTGACACAGGGCCTGCTTGCTCAGGCCGCCTACACCTGGCAGCAGATTCGCGAGAAATTCGAAGCGCAGAATCCGACGTTACGGGCGGGGGAGCTGGGCATCAGCGAATCGCGGGCGGAGGAGATCACCGCGTATCTGCGGCCCAATCCGGACGTCACGGCTTCGTTCGATCAGTTCGATCCGTTCACCATCAACCCCTACCGCCCCCTGACGTACGCGCTTCCCTTGGTCACGGCGAGCTACCTGCACGAGCGGCAGCACAAGCGCGAGCTGCGTCTTGAAAGCGCCCGGAAGGCCACCGGCATCGCCGTATCCAACCAGACGGATCTGGAGCGAACGCTTCTTTTCAGCTTGCGCAACGCGTTTGTGCAAACGTTGCAGGCAAAATCCGTGCTGGCGCTGGCCAAGGAAAACCTGACTTATTACGATCGCCTGCTATCGGTGAATCGCGACCGCTACAAAGCCGGCGACATTGCCGAGATGGACCTGGATCGCCTGGAGTTGCAGCGCGTGCAGTTCGAATCCGACGTGCAAACCGCGGAAGTGAATCTGCGCACGGCCAAGATCCAGCTGCTGACGCTGCTGAACGATCGCACCCCGGTCGAGCAGTTGGATGTGACCGGGCCGTTCGACTTCACCGACCAGATCCCGCCGCTGGACGAATTTCGCCGCATGGCGCTCGAAACCCGGCCGGATCTGAAGGCCGCGGTGCAAGCGGTGGATAAGGCCGAAACGGATCATCGGCTGGCCGTCGCCAACGGCTCGACCGACCCCACGTTCGGCGTGGATTTCGCGCACAATCCTCCGATCACAGCCTACTTCGGCGTGAGCGTCAATATTCCCCTGCGCATTTTCGACAAGAACCAGGGCGAGAAGCTGCGCACGGAGCTGGACATCAAGCGCAACGAGAGGCTGCGCGAGGCCACGCGGGCGCAGGTATTCAGCGACGTGGATTCGGCGTTCGCCATGCTGAACAGCAATCTGGCTCTGCTGCGCCCGTACAAGGCGAAATATCTGCAGACGGCGGTGAAGGTGCGCGACACGGTTTCGTTCGCGTACCAGCATGGCGGCGCATCGCTGCTCGATTTTCTGAACGCGCAAAACGATTACCGGAGTATCCAACTGAACTACCTGAACCTGGTGGGTTCGTACCTGACCGCCGCGAGCCAATTGAATCTCGCGGTGGGTCGCGAGGTGATGCAATGAACCGCACGATATGCAGAGAGGCCAGTCTCGGCGTGGCGATCGGCCTTCTCCTGGTGGGCTGCGGAGCCAAGGCGAAAACCGATCCAAGGGCCGAGGCGCCGCCGCCGGCGGTGGTGGAGCAGGACCAGGACGCGAACGTGGTCAAGGTCGATCACCCGGAGCAGTTTCCCGTGGTCACCGCCACAGCGCACGATAGCGCGCCGGAGTTGCACGTGACCGGTGTGGTTACGCCCGATGTAGCGCGGAATGTGCCGGTGATATCGCTGGCTTCCGGCCGCGTGGTCGAGATCCGGGCGAAGCTCGGCGATGCCGTTCAGAAAGGCCAGCTCCTGATGCGGGTCGAGAGCGCGGATGTTTCGACTGCCTTCGCGGATTACCGCAAAGCCCTGGCCGATGAAGCGCTGGCACACGCGCAACTCGAACGCGCCAACACCTTGCATGAGAAAGGCGCCATGGCCAAGAAGGATCTGGAGATCGCGCAAGACGCCTACGCCAAGGCCAAAGTCGACGCCGAGACCACGGCGGAGCGTCTGCGGGTGCTCGGCGCGGATGTCAGCCATCCCAGCGGCCTTATCGACATCTATGCGCCGGTTAGCGGCGTCATTTCCGAGCAGAATGTGACGGCGGCCGCGGGAGTCAAGACCCTGGATAACTCCCCCAACCTCTTCACGATTGCCGACCTCTCCAATATCTGGATTTTATGCGATGTCTACGAAAACGATCTGTCTGACGTGCAAGTGGGCCAGTATGCCGACGTTCGTCTCAACGCATATCCCGACAAAGTGTTTCCAGCGCGAATCAGTAATATCGGCCCCATGCTCGATCCGAATACTCGTACTGCAAAGGTCCGGCTGGAACTGCGTAATCCGGGTTTCATGCGCCTCGGGATGTTCGCAACGGCCACATTTCGCGGATTGCAGAAGCAAGTTCGGGCCGTGGTTCCGGGATCCGCCGTCCTGCACTTGCACGATCGCGACTGGGTCTACGTGCCGGCGGAGGACAACACGTTCCGCCGCGTCGAGGTTACCGGTGGAAACATGCTTCCCTCGAACATGCAGGAAATCATGTCGGGGATAGCGCCGGGGGACCGCGTGGTTGCGAATGCGTTGGTCTTACAAAACACGGTGGAGCAGTAAACAGAACCTGAGCCAACCGACAAACACACACCCAAATGATTCGCGCCCTCGTTGACTACGCCCTCGACAACAGGATTCTGATACTGGCGGCGGCTATTCTGCTGCTGATTTGGGGAGCCGTCTCATTTCACAATTTGCCGGTGGAAGCTTATCCCGACGTCGCCAACAATTACGTGCAGATCATCACGCAGTGGCCGGGGCGCGCGGCCGAAGAAGTCGAGCAACAGGTCACGATACCGATTGAAATCGTAATGAACGGGCTGCCGCATTTGGAACATTTGCGGTCTACTTCGCTTTTCGGGCTCTCCAGCCTGATGCTGATCTTCGACGATCAATCGGAAAACGACTGGAACCGGCAGAAGGTTCTGGAGCGGCTTTCGCAATTGAATCTTCCGAACGGCTTGCAGCCGCAGATCGGGGCGGATTTCAGTCCCGTCGGCCAAATCTACTGGTACACGCTCAGGAGTACAAATCCGAAGTACGACTTGATGGAACTGAAAACGCTTGAGGACTGGATGCTCGAAAAACAGTTCAAGTCGGTTCCGAACGTGGTGGATGTCGTCAGCTTCGGAGGAATAACACGCGAGTATCAGGTAATCATCGATCCCAATAAGCTGGTGTCCTACGGGTTGAGTATCGGACAGATCGAGCAGCAGCTCGCAAACAACAACGTGAATGCCGGCGGCAGTTTTGTGGAAGCGGGCTTGCAACAAATCAATGTACGCGCCGTCGGCCTTTTGAAGAATGTTCTAGACATACAAGACACCGTCATCAAAACGCAGACCGGAACGCCAATCAGGATCAAGGACATCGCGGCGGTGACGCAAGGCCCGAGAATTCGGCTGGGTCAAATCGGAAAGGCCATCCACCGGGCCGATGGCAAAATCCTCGACAACCCCGACGTGGTCGAAGGCATCGTGCTGCTCCGCAAGGGCGCCGATTCCGACTCGACCCTGGAAGCCATTCACGACAAGGTGAAGGATCTGAATGAACGCATTCTGCCTCCGGGCGTAAAGATCGTTCCATTTCTCGATCGCAGCAATCTGCTTCACTTCACGACTCACACCGTGCTGCACAATCTGACCGAAGGCATCCTGCTGGTGGCGCTGATCCTTTTTCTATTTCTGGGGAATGCCCGCGGGGCGTTCATTGTGGCACTGACCATCCCGTTCTCGCTGTTGTTCGCATCCATTTGCCTCAACCTGAACAAGATTCCGGCGAATCTGCTGTCGTTGGGCGCGCTGGATTTCGGCATGGTGGTGGAAGGCGCGGTGGTGATGATCGAGAACATCGTGCGATACCTGGGCCGGAGCAAGCAGGAAGCGGCAAGTTCGCTGGGCCCGATTCGCGAGGCGGCCCACGAAGTGCAAAGGCCGGTATTTTACTCGATTGGCATTATCATCACGGCGTACCTGCCGATCTTCACGCTGCAACGCGTGGAAGGCCGCCTGTTCAAGCCGATGGCGTGGACCGTGTCGTTCGCTCTTGCGGGCTCGCTGCTGTTCTCGATGCTCATTGCGCCCGTGATCTCCAGTTTCGTCTTTGGCAAGAACGTTCGCGAGTGGCACAATCCGGCGATGAACTGGATGACGAAAGCGTATCGCAAGGCCCTTCGGCGGGCCATTGAACGCCGTTGGGTCACGGTAGGCGTGGCGGCGGCGGCCTTGGCGGTGTCGGGTTATCTCACGCTGAGCGGCGTCATCGGCTCCGAATTCCTGCCACATCTCGATGAAGGAGCCATCTGGGCGCGCGCGACGCTGGCGCCGAGCACCGGACCCACGGAAGGCGCGCGCGTCATGCATCAGGCGCGGCTGGTTCTGGGATCGTTTCCGGAGGTGATCCAGGTGGTGAGCCAGGTGGGCCGTCCGGATGACGGAACCGACACAACCGGTTTTTTCAATACGGAATATTTCGTCGACCTCAAACCCAAGGACCAATGGCGGTCCGTGTTTCACCAGAACAAAGAACAACTGGTTGCCGCCATGGACCGCGAGCTCGAGAAAATTCCGGGCGTGTTATGGAATTTCTCGCAGCCCATTGCCGACAACATGGAGGAAGCCGTGAGCGGCGTCAAAGGGCAGCTTGCCATCAAGATTTACGGCGACGACCTGAAAACGCTCGAGGTGACAGGCGATCACATCGTTAGTGTGATGCGCACAATTCCGGGCATTGCCGATCTGGGCCTGTTTCGCGTAATCGGACAGCCGAACCTTGAGTTTGTTGTGGACCGGCGGCAAGCCGCCCGCTATGGCATCAACGTCGCCGACGTTCAGGACGCGATCGAGACCGCTGTCGGAGGGAAGGCCGTGAGCCAGGTGCTGCAGGGCGAACAACGGTACGACCTGGTAGTGCGCTATCAAGCGCCATATCGGAGCACGAAAGAATCCATCGAGAATATCCGGCTGCTAACGGCTTCCGGAGAGCGAGTTTCATTGGCGCAACTGTGCAAGGTCCAGGTTCTGGACGGTGCGTCGGAGATCTATCGCGAAGGCAATTCGCGCTACGTGGCCATCAAGTACAGCGTGCCTGTCCGCGACCTGGGAAGCACCGTCGAAGAGGCAATCAGAAAAGTGAACCAGCAAGTCAAGCTTCCTCCGGGTTACCACATCGATTGGGCGGGCGAGTACGAGAGCCAGAAGAGATCCTCGAAGCGGCTCATGATTGTGTTGCCCATCACGATCCTGGTGATCTGCATGATTCTGTACACCATGTTCAAGTCGTTCAAGTGGGTGATGTTGATTCTGGCCAACGTAGCCATGGCGCCCATTGGCGGCCTGCTGGCGCTGTGGATCACGGGCACGCACTTTAGTGTTTCTTCCGGAGTTGGATTTCTGGCGCTCTTTGGCGTATCGGTTCAGACCGGCGTGATCATGCTCGAATACATGAATCAACTGCGCGCGCGCGGCGAGGCGATTCTGAATGCCGCTGTGGATGGATCAGTCGAGCGGCTGCGCCCCATCATGATGACCATGCTGGTGGCCAGTTTCGGACTCTTGCCCGCGGCGCTGTCGCGCGGCATTGGCTCGGACTCGCAGCGGCCATTCGCCATTGTCATTGTAGGCGGCCTGGTGGCGGCGCTCATACTGGGCATATTTCTTCTCCCCACGCTCTACGTTTGGGTAGCCAGTGAGCGCGACGCTTTGCCTCCGCGCGATGCGGACGCCGCAGGGGAGGAGGAAGACTGACAAGCCACGAAGGAGGGCCAAAGGGATTCCCATTGCGGTTTGAGGGGCGTATAATTCGAGTCGGGGAGAGTACATATGGGTCCGTTAGACGTTCCCGAAGTACTCATTTTGTTGGGCGCGGTTGCCTGCGTCTTGTGGGCGATCTACAACTGGACGCACCCACATCCGCATGTGCCCAAGTAAACTGGCCGGTCGAGGCCGGGACTTTGGCGCGGGCCAGCTTGTTGCGGGAACGAGCCGGAAGTTTACTTTCACGGGCGCCGTTTTACGCCGTGTCTTAATCCGGCGGGTATCGTAGCACTTCGTCCGCGACCTGAACCACAACCCGCATTTCAGCTACGTCATGCACGCGAACGATGTGCGCCCCTGCGAGGATGCACGCGGTCACGGCGGCCGCGGTCGCGAAACGCGTTTGCTCGTCGGTCTGCTGGGCGAGGAACGATTTGCGCGATGGTCCGGTGAGTACCGGCAGATCGAGAGACGCCAGTTTCCCAAGCTGCGCCAGGATCTCGGAATTTTGCTCTTTGCGTTTGCCGAAGCCGATGCCGGGATCGATCACGATGCGCGAGCGGTCTACGCCGGCATGACGCGCGCGATTGACCGTGGCCTCGAGCTCGCGCGTAATCGTGCCCATTACGTCGCGTAGCGGCGGAAGCTTGGCCCAGGCTTCCGGACGCCCGCGCATGTGATTCAAGACCAGACCAGCGTCGTGTTGCACCGCGGTTTTGGCCAGCATCGGGTCGAATGTGAGCCCGCTCGGGTCGTTGACGATCTCGGCGCCGTGCTCTATGGCGAGTTCCGCCACCTCGGCTTTATAGGTGTCCACCGAGATGGGGATGGTCAGCTTGCCGCGCAGCCGCTTGAGCACGGGAATCAGCCGGCGATTCTCTTCCGCAGCGGAAATTCGCTCGGATCCGGGCCTGGTGGATTCCGCTCCGACGTCGATGATGTCCGCACCCTGTTCCTCGATTTCGATGGCGCGCGCAAACGCGCGATCCGGGTCCAAGTATTTGCCGCCATCGGAAAACGAATCCGGGGTGACGTTCAGCACACCCATGATCAGGGTGCGCTCGCCGAGTTTCAGTTCGCGCGTTTTCAGTTTCCAAACGAAAGGTTTGCGCATCATGCTTTCCGGAGCAGGCGCCGCCGCAGTTCCGCTGTTGCGGTGCGGTGGCATTTCAGACAGAGCGTACGCATGTTGGCAAGATCGCACTCCCCGCCGCCCTCCGCAACGGGGACGATGTGGTCCGCATCCCACAGGCTGCGGCGCCACCCCTCCTTCAGCTTCCATTCTTTCAGGAATTGCCGGCGCGCACCATAATCGAGCTTGCGAAAATGCCTGCGCAACGCTTCAGTATCGCCACCGCACAGGGCGCACACGCCGCGGTCGCGCGCGAATACCTGGTCGCGGAGATATGCAGGATCGGTGCGAAGCTTCCATTCGTGTACGCAATAGGGCGAGCAAAATGTGCGCCGGCCGCGCGGGACTTCGAGGGTGCACCAGCGGCACAGCGCGCGGCCGTTGGGTCCTTTGGGCAGTGAGCGCGCGTTAGCCCATCCGCCCTTGGTGGTTCGCTGAGTGCTGGGCGTCAATTCAAACTCGCAGCTCGTAGCCCAGCCCGCGCATTCGCTCGATGATGGTCGCGCGAAGCGCGCCCACTTCCTCGGAAGAAAGCGTGCGCTCAGGGGAGCCGACGGTCAGGCGGAAGGAAACGCTCTTGGTATTTTCCGGAAGGGGCGGCCCGGAATATTGACGAACGTATTCGATTGATTCGAGCAAGCCGCCAGCGAAGCCGGCAAGTTTGCCGCGCAACTCGGCGACCAGTTCCCGCGCTCCTGCGATCACCGAGAGATCGAACTGGCTCGAAGGATAGCGGCGCAGTGGCGTGTATGTCGTGTCGCGGGGACGAAGTTGCTGCACCAGAGCCAGGTCGAGGTCTAGAACAGCGGCGCGGCCTTCGATCATGGATGGGTGCAGCTCGAAGAGCCGGCCGACGCGCTCGCCACGCCACAGCATGTCCGCGGTGCGCGCCGGATGTTCGTAGGAGCGGGCGGCAGCCGGGCATGCCTCCGCGCCGGGTATGAGGCACTCAGCCGCGCGCTTCAGCTCGTAAAGCTCAGTCTGGCTTTCGTCTTTGCAATAAATAGCGGCGGCCAGATGCGGCGCCTCGCGGGGCAGGCCGTGCGGCTGTTTGTGGATCTCGCGCCCGATTTCGAATAACCGGAAGCGCTCGAAATGCTTGCGGTTCTCGGCGATGTTCCGATAGATCCCGGGCAGGAGCGACATACGCAAGAGGTTCTGGTCGGATGCAATGGGATTGGCCACGCGCACGTGCGCGTCCGGATCGAATCCGAACTTCTGCGCCAGATCCTCGCTGACGAACGAATAGTTGGAGACCTCGGTGAATCCCTGCGCGGTGAACATGGCACGCGCGGCGCGGTGGAATGAGCGCGTTTCGTCGGCCGGTGGAACCATGTCCAGCACGGCGGGGGCTTGCGGCTGGATCGAATCGTAGCCGATCATGCGGCCCACTTCTTCCACCAGATCGTCTTTCAGCGAGATGTCCTTGGTGGCGCGCCACGACGGAATGATCACCGCAAGAACACGCGGCTGGATTTCGCGTACGCCGAACGCCAGGCTAGCGAGGATGTCGCGGACGTCCGTGGGGGCGACGTCGCGCCCCAGCTTGCGGATCACCCAATCCACCGGCAGCTCGACTTCGGGTGGAGCGGGAATTTCCTTCTTCTGGTCGCCAAGCCCGCCCACCAGGCGCGCGCCGGGTGAAAGTTCCCGCATGAGCTCGACGGCGCGAGCCAACCCCCGGACCGTGTTCACCGGGTCCTGCGATTTTTCGAAGCGCATGGAAGCGTCGGTGCGCAGCTTGATGTCGACCGACGTGCGCCGCACGCTGGCGGCCTGGAAGTTGGCGCTCTCGAAGACCACATTTGTGGTCTTATCCGAAATCGCGCTCTTGAGGCCGCCGATCACGCCCGCAATGGCAATGGGGCCGCCGGCGTCGGCGATTACCAGGTTGCTGGATTTCAGGCCGTACTCTTCCTCGTTCAGCGCCACGATGCGCTCGCCAGTCCTTGCCGGACGAATGAAGATAGTGTCGCCGTGCAGCAGGTCGCGATCGAAAGCATGCATGGGCTGGGCGAGCTCGGCCATGATGAAGTTCGTCAGATCGACGATGTTGTTGATGGGGTTCAGCCCAATGGAGGACAGGCGGTATTGCAGCCAGAGCGGCGACTCGCCGAAGGTCACGTTTTCGAACACCAGCGCGCTATATCGTGGGCAAAGGTCGAAATCTTCGATGGCGATCTTCACCGGCGCGTCGCCGCGCGGCACGAGATCCATCTTGACGGGATCGACCAGGCGCCGCCGCGTGATGGCCGCCACTTCGCGCGCCACGCCGAAGTGGCCCCACAGGTCCGGGCGATGCGTGATGGACTTGTTGTCGATTTCGATGATGCTGTCCGGCCCGCAGCCCGGGATGGGCGCACCCACTTGGCTTTCGAGCTCGATGATTCCTGCGCTGTCGCGATTGATGCCGAGCTCGGCGGCACTGGCGAGCATGCCGTCGCTCTCCACTCCCTGGATGACTTTCTTGCCGAGCGGCACGTAAACCGTAATCATGCCGGGACGGCAGTTTGGCGCGCCGCAGACGACGATCTTCTGGCCGTAGCGGCCGGTGTCTACGCGGGCCTTCACGTTGTGGGAGGCGGAAATCGGCTCGACGGAAACTACGCGCGCAGTGCAGGCATCGGCAAGGTAGAGGCCCACCTTCTCGATGCCCTCGCACTCAGCCGTTTTCATGGTGATGAGGCTTTCGAGCTTGATGGCCGGGGTGTCCAGCGCCTCGACGTATTCGCGAATCCAGTTATAGGAAAATTTCATTCTTCGGTAGGACGGGCATTCTAGCCTGTCCACTACTCCCTGCTTACCGCAGTGACGGACAGGCAGGAAATACCCATCCTAAGTAATCAAAATTGTTGTAAAAACCTCAGATCTCCGCTTTGCAGCAGCCGGATGTCGTCGATCCCGTAGCGCATCATCACCAGGCGCGTCAGGCCCAGGCCGAACGCGAAGCCGTTCCACTTCTCCGGATCGATGCCGCTGATGCGCAAGACGTTCGGATTCACCAGACCACACGGCAGCAGCTCCACCCAGCCGCTCTGCTTGCAAACCGGACAGCCGGAACCGCCGCAGATCACGCACTGAATATCCAGCTCGAAGCCGGGCTCGACGAACGGAAAAAATCCGGGCCGCAGGCGCATGGTTACTTCGCGGCGAAAAATTTCCGCCAGCAATGTTTTCATGAAGTAGAGCAGATGCGCCACTGACACTTCACGGTCGATCATCATGCCTTCAAGCTGATAAAAAGTGTGCTCGTGCGAGGCATCCACGCTCTCGTTGCGAAACGCCCGGCCGGGCGCGATCATGCGAAGCGGCGGCGAAAACCGCTCCATGCCGCGCACCTGAACCGGCGAAGTGTGCGTGCGCAAGAGGTTGCCGTCGGTGAGCCAGAAAGTATCTTGCGAGTCGCGCGCGGGGTGCTCGGGCGGAATGTTCAGAGCGTCGAAGTTGTGATACTCGGTCTCGACTTCGGGCCCGTCCAGCACCATAAAACCGAGCGATACGAACAGATCCTCGATTTCCATCTGGATCTGCGTGATCGGATGCAGGCTTCCGGGACGCGGCCCCGGCGCGGGTAACGTGAGATCGATCCATTCAGCATCCAGCCGCGCCCGTAACGCGGCATCGTCGAACTCCCGCTTGCGGCGCTCGAGAGCATCTTCGAGCGCCTGTTTGGCCCCGTTCAATAGCTTACCGGCGCCGGCGCGCTCCTCCGGCGCCAGCTTGCCCATGTCTTTGCTGATTTGCGCCAGAGCTCCCTTGCGCCCCAACACATCCACGCGCACGGATTCGAGATCCTCGACTGAGCGCGCGGCGCCAATGCGCGCGAGCGCTGCCGTCCGCAGCTCGCTGATCTGCTTTTCGAGCATGAATGGAACATTTTAGCAGTCTGGCGGCATATCCCCGGACGTTCTGAGCGCGCTTAGCGAGTTTGACGAAGCGCGTGGGCCTGCGATCAGGCGGCTGACAGTGCCTCCAAACAGTTCGCGTATACGCGATAATCCGCTTCGCTGAACAGCACAATAACAATCTGGTTCAGCCGCGTAGATTCTAGCTGCAGGTGCCGCGTGGTCTCTCCGAGCGCAATACGTGCGGCCTCCTGAATCGGGAAGCGGTACGCGCCGGTGCTGATGGAGGGAAAGGCGATGGTTTGGACCGCACGCTCTTCGGCGAGCGCGAGGCACGTCCGATAGCAGGAAGCCAGCAAGTCGGGCTCGCCGTGCTTGCCATCGCGATACACGGGGCCGACGGCATGGAA
>JBGPKX010000036.1:0-23649 GCA_041486185.1 Bryobacteraceae bacterium
CACAACCTTGCTCATGTACTATCACCGAGAGGCGGCATAAGGGTGCGGCAGCAGATCCCGGTGCTGGGATTCTACTTGGCGGGATTTCGCTGCCTCGTGCTAGCTAGCGGTACTGAAACTGACGATCGAGGGGCACTGGTCGTGGTGGCGTGTCCTCTTACCTGTATGGGTGGTCTTGGGCCACAACGCTCTGCACGTGGAATTCCTTGGCGTATCGAATCACTCGGAATTAGGCACCGAGCTGCAGGCCCGTGTTTCTGGCTGAGCCTGCACTTCTCGTTCAACCTTACATTTGGGCCGAGCAGGCCTAACGTTCGGCTTTTCGGGCCTTACGCGATCAGCTTGTCCGGCACTTAGCCAAGTCGAACAGGGCGACGCACGCTCTTCGAAACACACTCCATCGCGGCATGTGTGGATCTACCCACGTGCGCGGACAGTTAGACACCGCTCCGCGCGCCCAAAGTGGTCCCCTGTTCCTCCGCCCCGGTGGTCCACTCTCACTCCGCCCTTGACACCAGTTCGATTGCTCCGACAGTTCTCACCGGGGGTACGATGCTATTTATCGTTCGGGTCAAGGGAGTGTCGGCGGCAATTCCAAGTCGCGCCGCGATCGCGAAACGCGGTAGCCCCAGCTCAATGCTCCTGATGCAACACCACAGCCAATTCCTGCGAGACCGGCAAGGAGGATGGGCACAGTGGGAAGCATCAGCCGCACTCCTCCATATCCTGCTACGCCGAACAGCAAGGCAATCGCAGGCTGCCACCACGAAATGCGGACCCGGTTTGCGCGGACTGGCGACTCCGGTGGCGCTTGCGGAAGGACCTCCGGGACTACCTCAGTTACCACAGGTTCCGGCGTAACTTCCGAGACGGTGCGCCTTCTCCCCTTCCGCAACAGACTGACGACGTACTGATTACCGGCTGTCCGCTGCAAGTCCAGGATCGACTTGGCGTCGAGCGGCGGCGGCCGTTTCATCAGGCAGTCCCGTTAGGATTCGCGGCCGGGTCGGTGGGCCTCCACCAGCATGGAGCAAACGTCACTACCTGGCGGCGGCAGGTGGAGTAGACGATGTTTGAGACGGTCCCGTCGACTTGCACGGTTACCGCGCCGAGCACGACCCAGGGATTGGTTATCACCGGCGGGCAAGCAGGCGGCGGACCCTCGGTGGTTGGCGAAGTCTGGGGGTTGCCCTTGTGTGAGTCCGGCAGCGTGTCCAGGACGCAGATGCGGTAGCTGTCCTGCCAGCGCGAGGATTCGCACTGATTGTCGGCGCAACCGCATCCCGCGGCCGCGACGCGCACCGGCCGGCCCTGCAATTGGACGTACTCGATGGCCACAAAAACCGTGGTGGGTCCATTCGCGGGTCGAACCGGCGGCTGCCAGATATCGGCGCACGGGTCCTGTCCCGTGGTTGCGGTCAAGCAGCGGGTGCGGATATCGAAACAGATATCGTTGCAGATGACGATTTCATTGCCGCAAGGCGTCAGAATGTACCCAGCATCCACCTTGATGAGCCAGGGCTTGGTAGTGTAATCGAGCGTGGCGCCGCAGACGACGCCCCAACCGTGCAGGAAATGGGCGTGACGCTGGATTTTTTCGCGGAAGTACTCCTGGTCAAGCGTAAGGTCGTCCGCCGTGATGATCTGGCGCGGGTAGAAACGGGGCCGCTCGATGGCGGTCCCACAGCAAACGGAAACATTTGGGAGAGTGGGTGTCATAATTTGCGCTCCTTATTTGCCTGGTCGCGGACGATTTGGCTGCGGCGCGGCGGCAAGAATCAACTCGAACAACAGATCGTTGGTGTAGACGATGGGTCGTATCGTGATGTCGATGTCGTCAGGCGGGACTTTCTCGCCGGGATGAGGCAGTTTGATGTTGGCCAGCGGGATGCAGGGATCGGTGGGGAACGCCGCGCAATTGCCGGTGATGTGATTTGCCAGAGCTTCGTAATTGAGCCGCCCGCCGGAGAACAAGTCCTCAATGCCGCACATATTGTGGATTTTGGGCGCCTTCCAGGGGAGGAACGCAATTTTGTAGCGTTCGCGGATAGAGCCGGGCAGGCAGGGATTCGGAGCCTCGCAATCGCCGGCGCGCACCGGTTCCGGGTCGCTGTCGCATTCGTGGAAGCAGATTACGATGTGCGCCCATCCCTCTTCGTCGCACATGGCGTGGTCATGCCCTCCTTCCGGGGTTGGTGCCGGCTCGCGCGGCGGCGCCTCCGGAATGGCGACGGGCTTCGAGCGGCACGGAAGGACAATCTCGCGTCCCGCTTTGTCGATGGCTACTCCTGGATCGACCCAGATGTTTTTGCCGTCGTCGGTGAGCCCGACATTCAAGCCGCAGATGACTCCATAACCGGTGACCAACCGGTTCAGCAGCCAACGCTTCTCGTTAAAGTAATTTTGTTCCGTCTCGAAGTGAAAGACGTCCATCAGCTTGCCGTAAAAATAGCGATTGCGGACGAACGTCTGAATGTCCGTTGCGCCGGTTCCCGGCGTATTCATTCCATTTTGCACAGAACCTCCCTGATAACTTGTCATATGCGCAATCGATCTCCGATGCGGCTGTGAACGCCGATGCGTATTCCGTTTGCCGAACTGAGCGCCAGCCCGCCAGCGCTCGCGGCATCGCCAAGAGGTGACGGCTCGGGCGGGCCGCCGACGACGGTGTCGATCCCGACGCGGGCCTGAAAGCCTACCCGCATCCGCGGTTCGATCGTGCAGAGGTGATACGAGGTGTGCGCCGGCTTTTCGCGATCCACCACCTTCGCGATGGCCTGCGCCTGGGCGCTCTGCGCGCCGCGATAGAGAAACACACAGAAACGATGCGCCACTTCGTCGAATAGCGGCAGACCGAAATCCTCCGCGTTCAAGATGCGCGACCGGTCGAGTATGGCCGTGCTTCCGATCACGGCTCCGTCCGGACTAGGTCCGGCGAGCGCCGTTCCGATGCCCAGCATCGATTCATTTTGAGCGCCCGTCCCTTCGGGCACTACCAGGCCGCAAGGAGCGGCGGCGGGGAGCGCCCACCGGGAGGTGTCTTGGATCGGCTCTTCGATTCGCACGGTCTGACCGGTTTCGAAGGCAATGGCTTCCAGTAGGCCCGCGATGGTGCCGCGGCGCGCATCCCGCGCATAGGCCTGAGCGATTGCCTGGCGCTGTTTCGCGACGCTCCAGTGTTGATCGAGATCGGCCGCCAGCCAGGACGCGAGCCACTGCAAGGCCTCGGGTGGGATGGCGGACGGATCGAACAACTCGGGCAGGCGCGCGATGGCGTCCTCGTCTTCCACGTTGAAGCTTTCGAACAACGCCAGCAAACGGCCGAAGAACTCGCGGCTGGGCGTAGGGTAGTTATACAGCGCCGGGAGAAGAGGGAAATAGGTGTTCTGGTCGAATCGCGCCTTCAATTCCGTGAGCGTCGGAGAACCCAGGCCGTCGGCAGTGAAGCTTGCCACGATCCAGAGGAAACGGGCGTGAGGGCCGCCGAGATACAAGTCGGTTACGTCGCGCGGCGCGGCGGTCCAGTCCGGCGAGGGGAAAGGCAGGTGCGCCGGATTGTCGTTGGTCCGAAAGAAGAACTGGATATGCGCATGCGCGGGGAGCTCGTCGATGGTAGCGTGCAGGCTATGCCAGGCAACCTGCCCGGCTCCGGCATGCAACGCTTTGCTGAAGAGGAGTCCCGTGGTTGTGAACGCCCCGGTCATCTTGAGGGCGATAGGCGTGATGGCAGCGCCCGTATGCACGAGGAGATCGCCATTTCGGGCGATGGCCAACGCGGCGACGGGTCCCTCGTAACCGAGCGCTTCGCCTACAAACGGAAAGCCGGACGCGTTGCGGAAGCGCAGCACGCGGCGCAAAGCGTTGTCGCCAACATAGATGGAGTCGGGCGTCACTGCCAGGCCCATCGGACGCGTCAGCGGGGACCATGCGGCCGGCCCCGGTACCGGGTTGCCGGCATGGTCAAACACGAAGACGAGTTGCGTTGCGTCCAGAACGTAGACGTGCCCAGTGTCTGCTGCTATCGAGACGGGGTCGACGATCAGTCCCGAGGCCGCGACGGTGTCGGCGAATGCTCCGTCGGCATCGCCTCTCAAACTGTATTTTGTGATGCGCTTGCTGCCGCGATCCGCCACAAAAATCGTTCCGGCGGGATCCGCCGCGATGGCCACGGGAACATCGAAGCCATCCCAGATCTCCAGCACCTCCGACGTAGCCGGATCGAGAATCACGATGCGGTGATTCCCGCTGTCGCAGATGAAGAGCGCGCGCCGCCGATGGGGAATCGCGAGGCCGCGCGGCGCGGCGAGGGGCTCGCACGCTTCCACGCCATTGACCAGGTTCTCATCCGGCAGGGAGAAGTAGACGATCCCCTCACCATCGTCGGCGATGCCCGCGGGCCCGGAGGGGTCCGCCATGGTGGCGAGTGACGCCGGCAAATCGCCGGTCAGCATCGGCAGACTGGCGAGCGTCAAGGTTCCGTCCGCGGACAGTTCCAAGCCGTCCCACGTGAAGTCGAGCCAGCGCCCGTCACGATTGAGATACCGGAAATTCAAGCCCGGGACACTCATGCTTCAACCCCCAACCACTCGATCGCCCAGTTCAGCTTGCCCTGGTCCTGCAGGTCGTTCAAACGGGTCGCTACCGCAGCGAGATTCGCACCACCAAGCAATCCCGCGGGAATCATGAGCGACACGTGAAACACGGCGAGGTCCGGAGCCGAAATTCCGAGCAGGGGCTCGACGGTAACCTGGCCGGCTGTGGCAGTGAGTTCGATAGTGCGATCCCCAATGAGGTTGGCAAAGTAACAGGGTAGTGTGCGGAAACCCGCCGCACTGGTATCGATGGGGAAGCTGAATTTGTTGTCTTTGAGATTTATTAGCTGGATGCCGAACTGGGTATTCTGGAACGTGACCTTGTCCTTGACCCAGGGAAGGTCGGCCTGCGCGGAAAAAATGTAGGGGTGGACGCCAGGCTTGGCGTTCCTTCTCTGCGACAACGTAATCGGCTGGTAGAGTTGGCAGTTCAATACCTGAGCCGTGGCGAGGAGAATCCGGTCGCCTGTCTCGATCTGCTGTAGCAGGGTGGCTGACGCTGTGGAATTGAGGCGAACCCAACAGAACACCGGTACTTCGCTCAGCCGCACGGCTCCCGGCGGGTCGGACAAGCAGTCCGCCTGCTGGTTCTGGGTTGCGACCAGCGTGGCGGGATAGGACACCGTGAGGTAGAACGTGACCGGGTTGCCGGCCCCGTCATCGGCTACCGGCGGCACCGTCTCAATGTGGTTGGCTTCGGTGAGAACGATTTCGCGTCCGCTGGAATCGAGGGCGTAGCCGGGTTGCACGGTAACCTGACGGTCGCCCTTCTCTCCGGCGACCGCGAAACCGCTGGCGACACCGGGTTGGTGGAGGCTCTTGTTGTGAAGCCAGCGCATTTCCCGCTGGAATTCCTCAAGCGTCTGCAGATCCGCGGCGAAAAGCCGCTCGCCGTTAAAGAACTCAACGCGCTCCAGAAATCGGGTCGATCCAATTTGGGCCATAAGATTCTCGCTACTTGCACCCGCACGGGGCCGGACTCGGCCCCGGACACGACGGCGCCTCGGTTTTAGGCATCTGGCATCCCAGCCAGCAAACGTACAGGCCATTGCGCTGGGCATAGGCCAGGAAATCTTCGATGCGGCTGCTCTCCGTGATCTGCACCTTTTCAGGGCGCAGTGAGAAGCTGCCTGCATTGATGAATTGCAGAGTGGCCAGTTGGTTAACCGGCGGGCTCACGAGGGCGTTGAATAGTACGGAGTTTCCAGAGTTCTGGTCCGCGCCCTGAACCTGCACAACCCGCTGCTGGAGCTTGACCCCGGTGTCGAAACGAATCTGCGGCTGAGAGGTGGAGAGGGCGGCAAAGCCGACTGCGTCACCGGCCATCAGTCCGTCGGGAATGGCATTGAGCGCGAGCGAGGAACCGGCCGTCTGGATCCGTACGGGAGCGGAGGCGTCGACCCAGCCCGTGAGCCGGGCGGCTACTCCGCCGGTACGTGCGGCGCTGGCATCGTCGACGGAGAAATGCGCCGCGTCGGGAATCGGATCCGTCACAATTGCCGCCGCGCTCAACGCGACGATGCCCAGCGTGTTGCCTGCGGCGAGATCGGCAATCGCCGTGCGGAGGAACACCGTATCCGCTGTGACGTGGTCTACCACAGCCAGTGTGAGCGCCTGCGCGGAACTCAGATTCGCGACGGTGTCTCCCGGTTGGAACAATCCAGCTTCGGCGGCGTTCTGGAGTTGAACCGCCATGGGAAGGGAACCTGGGACGATGGTCTTGACGGTTCCCGTGCGCGCAAATCGGGCAACGCCGAGCACGTCACCCCCGGTGAGCGACGTCATCGGACTCGAGAGCTGCAAAATCCCGGGAAACGGGCTGTTGACCAGGGCCCCGGAATCCAGAGCCTTGGTTCCCTGCAGACGTGCCACCACGTGGTTCGGCTGAAACGGAGCGGGATTTTGCACGGCCAGGAACGGGCCGATCGTCCCTAAGATGGTGGATCGTACCGGAAAATCCGCATTCGCCACGCGATCGTTGGCCACCGCCTGCACGGGCGCGGTGAAGATCAACTGCTGCCCGTCGACGCTATCCAAGATGCCGTGATTGGCGAGCGGAGAATCGCCAATACCCACGAGGTCGCCGGATTGAAACGCCGCGGCATTAGCGACCGTCAGCGCCGTCGCTACCGAGGTCACGTTCCCTGCGCCGTTCGCGACGTAAAGCGTATCGCCGTCAACCAGGCCGATTTTGTCCTTGAGCCTCATGGTTCCATCCGCCTGTGCGGAGGCGACAGTTGTGGGTACAGCCAAATCCATCTGGTTCGATTTGCGGAAGACCATCTTGCCGGTGAGATCGGTTGGAGGATCCAGGACGATGAGTTTGCCGGTTGCGTCCTTCAACTTTACGGTCCCGGCCTCCTTTACGGTCCCCACCTGTTCGCCCGTCACCAGACCCGCGAGCGCGGTCTTGAGAATGAGTCTCTGGTTCGGAGTCACATCCGCGACCACAGCGGCGGACCCGACCCCGGTACCGGCCATCCTGACAATCAAGAAATCCTTTGGGAATAGGGCAGGTTTGGCGACCGAGATGGCGGGCAGGGGCGCCGCCAGGACTTTGTCCACCACTGGCAGGCTCCCCAGTACAATGGCATCGTCTTTCCGCGGATGCCAATCGGGTGACGTCATGACCGCCAACGTCTCCTTGTCGACCTCGGTGATGCGCAGCGCCAGGTCGGCTTGCGGGAGCAGACGCGCAAGAACGTCGTTGTTTTGAAATTTCTGGCTACCGCTGAATCCGATCATCGTCCGAAAGTGAATGGCGGTTTTCGACGGGTCCACAGTGTCCACCAAGCCTTCGCCGCTGACCACGGCAAGCAGCTCGCGCCCAATGTCCTTCAGAAGGAGCTGAAGCGTAAAGCTCACTTCCGAGGTGTTGGTGACGCTGACGATCGGTGTCGAGAAGGCGGTATTCTCCTGCTGCCAGTTGAGCGAGGTCAAATAGAACGGCGTCGCGGTAAATCCGGCGGACGATGTATCCACCAGGACCTTCAGGCCCGCATCGTTTGGAAGCTTCTCCCACGGGGTGTTGCCGGGCACGGTCGAGCCGGCCGCCAGGCGCGGGCGGCTCAATGCGCGCGCGAGCGGAGCGCGGAACACCTCGTCTTTCAGGTATGCTCCCTGGACGACCTGAAAGAGCGCCAGCGGCACGCCGAGGGACACTCGGAAATCGGCTTGCGCAATCCAGACCAACGTGGCGGAGCCCCGCGAGTCAGACAGGGTCAGGTACTGCGGACCGGCAACCGCCGGCAAGGGAATCGTGCTGGGCGCGCGAAGGATCAATTCGCGGCCGAAGCAATCGTACGCGAGCCCGCAATCCACGTTGACCACGGAAGGCGCGGCAGGATCCACGGTTACCGACAACCTCTGGCTGACGCCGAAGACACCATGGACAGCCCGGTTGTGCCACCAGCGAAGCTGCTCGAGCGTTCCCGCCTGGTCGCGCAGGTCGCGCGAGCGCAGTTCCTGCCCTTGCCAGTACGCCAGCCGTCCGAGTTGTCGCAATTGCATCTGTGCCATCGCCCTACAAGACCTCGATCTGGTGCTGCCCCGGCGTGACCAGCCAGGTTGGTTTGAGACAAATGTTGCCGCATCGCGGCTCGCATCCGGTGGGCGCCAGTGCCAGGCTGTTGACATGATCCACGCCCGGCGTTTGCGCGAGAATCTGCAGAATCTCGGTCTGATAGACGTCGCGGCCGAAGGGCCATCCGGTGCCATCCGGCCCGCCAGTCAAGGGATCGAGAAAAGCGTTGAGCGCCCCGTTGATCGCCTGCTGGAGCCGCGCCTGGTTCTGTCCCTTCCCCGACTGCACCGTGGCGATTACGGCCACCTGCAAGTAGCCGGGCGCCACAACTTCGACGCGCGTGCCGATGACGCGCCGCGCATTCAGGTAGCGGCGGACGGCCGCCAGCAAACCGTCGCTGGGAAGCGGCATGGGAACGGGCATGTTGGGTACGACAATCACGCTGACCACGCCAAGCGCTTCAAAGGAATCCAGCCCGGGATAGAGATTGGCGCGGGCCGAGACACGGGCGGTGTCTGTTCCGGGCGTGCTCTTCGCCAGCGCTTCGTAGTCGGCGAGGGTGATCGCGCGCAAAGGCGCCTCGCGCTGGCTCGCGGCCCTTCCGATGGCCGCCTCGAGTGTTTCGGCATCCAATCCCGGAATGGCCGGGAGCGCGGTGAGGGTTGCCCCCAGGCCGGAAAGAGAGGTGTTCGCTTCAACTCCTGCGCCCACCGTTCCCTTCGCTGCGGCAGTCTTGCTGTAGGACGCGAACAGCAGGGCGCGCTCGGGCAACGCGCGACCCCGCCGGCCGTCGCCGAACTGTACGTCGCCGGTCTGGGCGTCGAGGATGTAGTGCAAGTCCGCCGGCGATGAGGAGTCAAAGGAAAGGCGCGCTTCCCAGGTCTGCCACGCGCCGCCTTCGAGGCTGTACAACTGGACGCTCGATTCGACTACCGCCGGACCGCCTTCCAGTGGCGTATGTTGGCCCGGGCCGCCGGTACCGGCCGCAACCAGGAGCAGTTCGAGAGTGATGGCGCCGGCCGTTCCCGGCCCGGCAGCGGTGTAGCTCACAACGCGGACTTTCGGATCGGCGTTGGAATCGAATGCCAGGGAGTCGATCTGGTCGCTGGTATTGAATCCGAAGAGTACGGACACTGCCTGGCCCGGCGCTGGAGGGGGTCCGGAAGCGACCGTGCCCGCCGCGATGGGCCATTCCTGAACGACGGTCTCGGCTTGGTCGGCTTCGACGGCGTTCCACGCCGCGGTCAGTAGCTTCGGCGGCGAATCGTACTGCCCGCCGGTGTAGCGCGCGCGGATATAGTACAGCGGAGCCGCCACACGGCCGATCGCGCTCTGCCGCATTTGTGCCGGACCGGTGATGCGTAGGTGTCCATCGGTGCTGAAAGAACGCGCCGAATCGTCGGCCTGCAAGGGAGACCACCAGCCGAAATTATTCAGATACTCCCAGGCGATCACCGCCGAGTGATGGGGTCCGGCAGCGGCGTCCACGGGTGTGCCCGCAAAGTGGAACACGAATCCGGTGACGACACCTGGCGGCAGGGGCTGATCGAAGCCGAAATAAATGGCAGCGTCGATCTGGGGTGGTAGGCCGAAGGGTAGCAAAGGCTCGCCCGGGAAACTCGCGGTGACATCGCGGAACGTGGCACCACTGGTGGTCTGAATCGCCTTGAGTGTGCTCGTAGCGGCGGAGAGATCGGCGAGAGTACGGAACGGCAGATTTGCGACAGTGAACGCCGTCTGCGCGGGAACGGATACCGGATTCGAATCGGTGACAGTGAACGCCAGGGCGATCCGGGCTGGCCTCGGCGGTTCCGGTTTCACGCCGATCAGCTCCAGAAACTTTCGCTTGTGACGGTCGGGAACGCGGTTGAGCTGATAGATGTCCATCTCCGCGATGGCGGCGAAGAGTTCCATCAACGTGATGCCAGGATCGGAAGGATTAAAGTCCGTCCACTCGGGACTGTAGACGGGGATCAGGGAGCGGCCCTCGTCCACCAGATCCGTCCAGCGGCGATCGTCCAAATTGGGAAGTGGAATGGGCATGAGATTCCTTACGGCGCCTGCAACGTGATGCGAATCACGCCCGCTACCACGATCTGGTTTGGCCCCACCGCGACGCTGGAGCCCTGGACCTGGCCATCGACCAACAGCTCCAGGTCCGAGACGAAATCGAGTCCTGCACCGCGCTCCAGAGCGGCTGCAACATCGGAGAGGTACACACTACGGCCGAGATCCCAGCCGTTTCCCGACGGCCCGCCGAAGAGCGGATGGAGGAAGGCGGCCAGCGCGGCGCGCGCTGCGGTATCCACGTCGCCGGCCTCCGAGGCCACTTTGGGCGCGAGAGTCGCGGAAACATCGATAGCCAGATAGTCGGGGCCGGTGACGAAGATTCGGCCAACCAGGTCCGCCGGGGCGCGGCTCTCGAGATAGATTCGGACCTCCTCGCGAAGACCGAAGGAGGGCCACGGACGCGGATCGAGGCTATTGGGAAGAATGAGGACCGTCACCCATCCGGGCAGAGTGCGTCCGCCGGGATCATGGACCGGGATGGCACGGGCGAAGGCTACGGCCGAGGACGCCTCTTGCGCCAGCGTCGCGTAGTCCGAGACCGAAATGGCTCGGCCGCGATGGCGCACAGTCTGCGGTCCGCGATCCACAAAGCTCGAGATGGTCTCGGCATCCGATCCGCCCTCGGCGGCAACCGGATTGGTGACCGACTGAACGCCGACCACCGCACCCAGCAACTGCGCAATGGAACCCGCGGCGACATTGCCGGACGCGCCTCCGCCGGTGCGTATCACGCGGCCCAGGGCGGAAGCTCCATCGGGAGGAATGCGGCCATTGGCGCCGTCGCCAAAGGTCAGAATGCCGCGGGCGCGATCGATGGTGTAATCGCGGTCGTCGGGCCCGGAGCCGGCCAGCGTGAGAACCGGGTTCCAACGCACCCACACTTCCGCGACATCTTTGAGCCGGTCGCGGCGCAGGCGCAGGTCGCCTTCGATGACATCGTTGTTGGGACCTTCCTGGCCGAGCCGGTCCTCCAGATCTTTGATCGTGGTCTCGCCGCCGTCAAACAGAGCCAGGGCGACCAGCCGCCATTCCACGTTGGCGCGCGGTCCGAACAGCTCCCGCACCTCGATGCGCTCGCCTTCGAGGACCGGAATCTGGTGGAGGGCGAAGGATTGGCTGGCCGCGCCGTTGCTGAGGCCGATCGCCACATCGCTGAGGGTGCTCTGCTGTGACGCCCAAACCGCATTGGGAAAGATGCCGTTCAAGAGCGGCGAGCCCGGCGGGCCATCTTCCTTGAGCCGTCCGCGAATCCAGTACAGAGGAACATCGAAACGTGCCAGCGCGGCGCTATCGTCTTCCGAGATCAGCGCCACGATACCCGGAAGCCGCAGGTTGCCGGTGCCGTCGAAACTCGGCAGAGTAACCCAGACGAAGCCGTTCCAATATTCCCACGTGAGCTCCGGACCTTTGATATCGCCGCGCTGTTCAACCACGTTGAAAAAGATTCCCAGTTCCGCCGCGGGAGGCGCCTTGTCGAAGCCGAGATACAACTCGGGAGTGACATCGGCAGTGCGCTCATACGGTTCGAAAGTGCTCCCGGGCCAGAGAGCGTCGGTGGTGTGATCTTTGTATTGAAAGTCGTTATAAGAGATCACCTGGTCCAAGGGGAACGGGCCGTACTGCCATGTGTATGCGATGCGGATATCGGCCAGCACCGGTGGCTGGTTCACAATGTAGGTGATGGTGTTCACCGGCGGCGTAGAGCCGGTACCTGCCTGCCACTTGATGTCCTGGGTGTAGCCGAAGCCGCCGCGCACCAGCCGCGCGCGCGTCCACAGGCCGTCCTGTCCCGCGATATTGGTCACGGCCATGTCGGTGGGGATGGTGAAATCGGCGATCTCACTCTGTGAGAAATCGAGCGTACCTTGATTGGTGGACGAAGGCGTCAGCGGCGCCCAGGCGCGGCCATTCCAGTACTCCCAGTCGATTTGGCGAGGGAGCGGCTTGCGGCCATTGGCTACATCGTTGCTCGCAATGTCGCCGAGCGGAGCAGACGTCAGGGGCAGATAAACGCGCATCTTCGCGTTCGGTTTGCTAAAGGCCTCCTGACTGCCGAAGTAGAACGTGGAGCCGGGCTGCGGCTGCTGGCCAAACGGATAGAACGGCTTGGTGGTGTCAAGCTTGGTGGAATCGGCGAGGGCAGCGTCCGGCGCCAGTGCGGTAAGTTTCAAAGTCACCGGAAGCACGAACTTTTCGGAGGTGGGCCTGTGAAGATCGTCAACAAAGCCCGGCCCGTAGTCAGTCTCCACGCCGAAAAAGAGGACGTTCACCGAATCCGTGAGTTCGAACTGATCGAGGGACAAGGCGTAGATTCCGGGTGAATTCGGAAACTCCTGCATCGTCGCGTCCTGATTGGCAGGATCCTTGAGATGAACGGTCACGGTTGCGCCCGTGATAGGTTGGCCGGATGCGTCTCTGAGAACGACAAAGCCCAAGAAATTCAGCTCGCCGACGGCAACCTTGTTACTATTGTTCGGCGCCTCTGGTAGCGACACGGTCAGCGACGGGTGGAACGGCTGAGTCACGATGCTGCTCAACCGGATGCTGTCGATTTCGGGCAATATCTGGGTGCTGGCCGAGGGTAGCGGGTCGGTCACGCGCCCACTAATCCAGAAGTTGGATATCCCATTGACCGCCGTCTGTTGCGCCGTGGCGCCATCGGTAGTCAATTGGACCCTGCCGTTCTGGCTCAAGCCTGCCGTGCTATCCGGCATCTGGCTGACGTTGCCCAGGCACTGGGGATCCAGCGACTGGAATCCGCGCCAGACCTTGCCGTCCCAATACTCCCACTCAATATCCAGGGGCTGGCTTCCGGGCCGCTGAAGCTGAACTTCCAGACTGAGGGTCACCCTTCCGGCGAGGGCCAGCAGCTTTTGGTGCGAGAGATAGAGATGATGCGGAATGCCGGCCAACTGCGGTAGCGCGAATAATTGAAGCGGGAGTCCAGCTGCGAATGCCGCCGAATGATCGATATAACTGTCGCGATCCGGCCAGAGACTGACTACTTCCGTGAGGACGCCAGCAGTGAGCCCCACCTCCTGTTCGGTCTCAAAGACAATCTGCGAGTTGGAGCCCGGCGGAGGCGGCGCGCCAACTACCGTGCCTTGAGGAGCGCGTCCGGAAGCTGCTTTCGGGTTGAGCTGAAATACCAGGGGCGCTCGCGCCTCTCGTGCGGGCGTCAACTGGAGCGCCAGCATGTCCAGAAAGGCGAGCTTGTTCTTGTTTGGAGCCTGGTTCAGCCGCTGGAGCACCGCTTCCACATAGCGGGCGAATATGTTGCCAAGCGCCGCGCCGGCGGAGCCGTCGGAGAACAAGACTTCCGGCGTGTAGGAACCGGCGCGGGCGCGCAACTGCGCAAAGATCTCCCGGTTGTCGCGCGTATCCACCGGAGGCTGCGGCGTGACATTCATCGCGACGAACCCTCCTGCAGTAAGAACGGATACACCAGATTGGCGGCCGTGTTGGTGGCGCGCACCAGGTAGGCGATATCGATATTCAAGGTGTTAAGCTCGCCCGAGGCAGTCACCACGACCGATTGAACATCGATGCGCGGTTCCCAATCGATGAGCGATTCCTGCACGCGTGTCTGGACCAGCGCCATGGTGGTTGAGTTCACCGGTTCAAAGACGAAGTCGCGCAGTCCGGCGCCGAAGGTGGGGCGCATCATGCGCTCGCCTGGGTTGGTCTGCAGGATGATCAGAATGGCTTCGCGCACGTCTTCCTCGTACGCGGCCGTCGCGGCCTCCCCTCCCGACGCGGAAACCGGAAACGCCCAACCCACACCGAGAAATGCTTTTGCCGACGCTAGATTTGCCATGACTTCAGCCTCCGACCTCCACCAGCGGGCAACCCATGATGATGGGAGCGCCGCATCCGGCGATGTCGCCCATGCGGGCCATCGGCTTGCCGCCCGCGAGCACCGTGAGACTGCCCATCGCGATGGGCGACGGAGGATGCGGCCCCGCAAGTGGCGGCATGGAGCAGACGTGGTTGTCCCCCACCACCGCCGCGGGCATCCCGCCGACCAGCACGGTCGGAACGCCGGGCCCGGCGATTATGCCCGGGTGTCCGGTGGGGTCTCCGACTCTGGCAGCGAATGGCATCTTCTCTCCTTAATTCAGCTTGATGGGCAATCCCTGAACGGTACACGGACCGGTCGCATTGATGGTGATCGTGGCTCCTTTGATCTCCACAGTCACGCCTTCCAGGGAAATTTGCGGCGCTTTCAATTCCAGCTTTACCGCCGCCTGAAGGGAAATGGTCTGCATGGCGGTGTCCATGCTGATGGTCAACGCCCCCGCAGCACCGCTGATCTCGATCTTCTGCGGGTCGAGCGTGATCTTCTGCTCGGTGCTGGTGGTGATAGTGACCGATTGCAGCACGTCATCGAACTCCACCTTGTGACCCCCGGCGCCGCCGATGCCGGTCTTGATCGTCCGCTTGCTCAGAAAGTCCGTGGGTACCGTCAGGGGCGGGCGGGACTGGGTGCTCCAGAGTCCGCCCAGAACGTACGCCGTGGAAGCATCGTTTTGCGCGAAGGCTACCAACACTTCATCGTCCACCTGGGGGATCCAGCAGAAGCCGCGGCTGTCACCGGCGCCAACCGACGAAATGCGCGCCCAGGGCTCAAATCCGGGCATGGACGGAACTTTCACTTTGACGCGGCCTTCCGAGAGAAAATCGAGGTTCTCCGTGACGATGCCCGGGGCGATAGCAAATCCATCCATGTGCCGGTCCCCATCGTTTCCCGCCAGCGCGTCTATTAAACCTTGAGACATTGCATAGTCCTCTAAACCGAAAAGGCTCCCTGCAAGCGGGAGAGTACGCCCGTCTTGTTGGGTAGCGCAGGATTCGGAAACCAGACCTCCTTACGGCCCTGAAAGCTGGTGCGATACCCGCCGCCATCGAATGTGTGCGTGGCCGAGGTCACGCGATAAAGCCCGCTGAACTGGCCGCCCAGTCCGTTCAACTGCACGATCCGGCTGGCGATGATTCGCGGGTCGCCGATGCACGATCCGGATCCGGTGAGGCGGTTGTTGAGGCGGGGCAACAACTCGGTCAGAATGCTTCGTGGCGTAGCGGCGAATCCCGTCGGCTTGACGGCCACCGTGTTGCCCTTGGCTTCGGCGCCGAGTGTGTCTTCGATATCGCCCACCAGGTTGGGATACACGGACAAGTTGATGGAGGACGTGTCGTAGTTCCAGCCAACCGCAATGACGAATTCGATTTTCAAGCTATCGACCCATACGCGCGCCGTGACAGCGAAGATGTCGCCGATGGTGGTCAGGCGCGGCGTAAAATTGAGCAGGCCGCTTCCCCACGTGAGACTGAGAGTGGGCGAAGGGTCGCCAATGACAAACTGAAATCGCAGCACGCGGCCTTTGGGCTCGGCCGAGTGATCGATGAACATCTGCCAGCCGCTTTCCTTCGCGATTTTGGAGAGCAGGTCGAAGTCGCTCTCCTTAACCTGCTGGCGCAGCCCGTTCTGCGCGAACTGCGGGAAAGCAAGGTAGGAAGCCAGGGCGATCAGGGTCGCCAGCACGCCGCCCACAGCGTCGGGCTCGGGGATCAGACCGTCGAGACCCGCGACGATGGCAGTCACCGCCTCATCGGGCAGGGGGAAATTGCCGACCCCGGGTACGCTGACGAGAAACGAGCGGTCCTTCTGCCCTTTCATGAGCCGGTTGAGATAATCCTGAGCACTGACGTGCAGGGTGGGGATTCCGCCGGACGGAAACGACGACTCGATGCCGGTGATCTCGCCCACGAATACTTCGTCCAGCGGATCGGGAGCGTACCCCACGGAAAGCCGGAATTCACGATTGGGCGCCAGGAGCGGATGGTCCAATAGACGGAGCGAGACGTTGGCCAACGAGAGTTCCACACGGTCTGCGCCTTCCATGCCGTTGGTCCACGAGACGTTGGAAATGGCGGAACTGATTTCCGGCGGCAGGGGCGTACCGTCAATGCGGATCTTGTAGGACGGAGCGTACCGCTGATAGCGTGCCATGTTATTGAATCACCTCGCCAGTCTCGGGGTTGGTAAACGGCAGCGACGGAATCTGGAACGCCTCGCCGGGCGAGAGTGCGCGCGGATCGTCGATGCCATTGGCGATGGCAATGGCCCGCCAGAGGAGCGGGTTCTCGTAATGCTGGTTGGCGATTCCCGAAATCGTTTCGCCTTCCTTCACGGTGTGAATCTTGCTGAAGTCCGCCGTCTGGCGGTTGACCTGTTTCGATTCCCGATCGGGATCGATGAACTCGGTGAAGCTAACTGTCACGCGGGCGCGCACGGGGCGGCCATCGGGAAGGAACAGGATGAATTTCTGCGAGGCGCGCATCAGGACGCAGCGGAACTGGAGCGATGCCCAGGCGACTTTCAGGATGGGCGGAGCATGCAGATTCGAATCGATCTCCATGAAGGTGATCAGGCGCTGCGTCTGAATGCGGACATCGGTGAGCTTCTCGTAGGTATCGAACAGCAGCTCCATTTCCAGTGTTCGGGCGTTGCCGTGCACGAACTGGAGCAGGGGCGCGCTGAGTCCGGGCACCGCCTGCGAAGCGAAGTTGTTATCGCGATTCAGGCTGTACTCTTCGGGGTTGAACATGACTTCCAGCACATCGCCCGTGCTCTCCGAAGTGATGGTCGCCTTTACCAGAGCCATTTCAGACTCTCCCCATTCGCTCGCGCGAGGCGATGAGCCGCCGGTCGAGTTGGCGCAGAACCTCGCTGGTCAGTTGTTCCACGTTGACCGGCGCGGCCGGGGGGGCCGAAGCAGGCCACGCCGATGTTTCTCTGGCGCGCGGAAAACTCGTCGGAGCGGGCGAGCTGTCTGGACCGGTGAAGCCATGCGCAACGACCGGCGGCGCAGAGGCGGAAAGAGAACGAACAAACCGTGCCGGAAGGTCCACCGGGACATCGTCGACGCGGCGCGCCCTCTGGCCGAGTCGCGCAACGAGCGGACCTTCAAACACGGGAGGCGGTGACATTTCCCGGCGCGGCAGCGACTGCCGTACCGGAGTGCGAGCGGGCGGCAATGTGAATGTAGATTGAGAAGCGGCTGCGCGCTTGACTTCCGCCCCTTCGTAACGCATCGAGGGCGCCCGCGATGGAACGTCTCGGGGCTCGCCTTCATGAAGGCGCAGCAGGATGGTGGAATTTCGATGGACGATGCGCGTTGCCATGGGAGCAGCCGCGGTGTATGAGATATGGAACGTGTTCGTCAGGTTCCGGTTCATGACCTGGATCTGTGGCTCCAGCCGCGCGAGCAGCCACAGGCGCTCGCGCATCCAATGCACCGGCGAGTGGCGCAGAAGGAAGCGCATGCGCGGCGAGTCGGGCCAGGAAGCGACCCATTGGAAGCGGCCCATCTTCCGCAACATCGACGACATCCAGCGGCTTGTGCGGATTCTCTTCATGACTCCTGTCGCTCGTTCATGCGGTCGTTAATGGCCGAAATGCGCTCCACCCAGGTGCGCCTCTCGGCGTGTTCCAGTGCCATCACCTCGCCGTGCGGCCAGTGGAAGTGATAAGCAACGAAGGCTACCTCCTCGTACAACGCATCGAGAGGGTAGCCAATTACCCCCCCACGCCATGCCCCGCCTCCACTTGGAACTTGTGCTGGCAGTTGGGACACGCAACCACCGCGCCGCCGTCCAGCCGGTTTATCTCGTTGTAGAGCGACTGCAAGTGCGCCAGGTCCGCCGCGTACAGATTCTCGATCACCTTGGGCGTGATCTGCTGCACGCCGTCCAGCCGTGTGATGACGCGTGAAAGGAGGATCACCACCAGATAGGCCGGATTCTGCTGCACGCGCGGATCCTTGAGCGGCAGGATCTCGTCTGCCGCGGTGGCCAGCCGCATGGTCCCTTCGCGATGCAGCGTGCCCTCGGAATCCAGATACCCGAGCGGCAGTGTGAATTCCACCTCGGTCTGGAAGACTCCGGCATCCCGCGAAGAACCCACGGGCCTAGGCGCGCTCAATGCGCTCATACGCCACCTCGAGGGTTTCGATAGCCATGTCATTGCCCTTGGCGTTGAAACTCGGAGCCGTGTACTTTGCCGGGAAGGCCTGAAAAAGGTTCCAGCGCAGTACTTCCTGGCCGGCCATATCGAGTTGCACGATGGAGATGTTCTTGCGAATTTTCTCGGTGCGGCCGGTCATCACGTCCGAATACCAATTAAAGAGCTGCGTGTCGGATGTATATCCGCGTTTCAACGTGAGATTGCTGTGTTTGGTCTGTCCGGGAAATTTTCGCGCACCGAGGATATCGCCGCCCTCGCGGTACTCGATTACGTCGGTGGTTGCGTCGATCCCGCCGACCTCCTGAAAGTGGGCATTAGAGATACCATCGATTTCAACGACGAATTGGAATGCCCGAAAGTAGACGGGTTGCACGCCTGGTTGTGCCATATCAGTTTCTCCTCTATTCGAAATCTCTTACGATGCGGCTGCGCTCTGCGTCAGCAGGCCGATGCGAATAATGATGAACTCGGCGGGCGGCGCCGGCCGCAGGCCGACTTCGAGCACGAGTTTGCCGTTCAAGCGGTCCGCGTCCGTGTTGAAGACGTCCGGGAAACGGACGTAGAAAGCTTCATCGGGGGTGGCGCCAAACAGCGCTCCATCGCGAAATACGCCATCGAGGAATCCGCGCACGGACCGCGTGATGGTCTGGCGAAGCGCCAGATTGTTGGGCTCAAATACGGCGAACCGGAGCCCGGCTTTGAGTGACTGCTCGATGAAATTGGTGAGCCGCCTGATATTGATGTACTTGAACAGGGCATCGATGGAGTTGCCCCCAACCTGCAGCGTGCGGGCGCCCCAGACCACCGTGTTGCCGGCAAAAATGCGCAGCGCGTTCACGCCATCGATGTTCAGGGTGTTCTGGTCGCCATCGGTGAGCAGGGCTTCGGTGGAAAGGGCGCCGCTGATCGTGACGTTCGCCGGCGCTTTGTGAACGCCGCGGAGACCATCGGTGAGCGCATAGAGTCCTGCGATGTGGCCCACCGGAGTAACCGCTTCCGAAACGGGGTCGCCATTGGCCGGAGTGACCTTATCGACCAGGTCCGGCCCGACCACGATCCGCGGGTAGTAGAAGGCCGCGAATTCGCTGTCGCCGGGACGCTTGCTACCGCCGGACGTAAGGTCCGTGTTGGCGGTCTTCGGAGGCGCATCGAGGATGGCCACGCGATCCCTGAGCAAGGCTGCCTGGGCGGAGAGGTAGTCGGAGATGCTCTTTGACCAACTGCCGGGCGCGGCGATGATCTGGATATCGTCGCGCTGTCCCAGCAAGTCGATGCCGCCCTCGATAGCGGAAGTGTCGGCCGGGTTCGGCGCCCCGAGACCCTCCACCTTCACGTTGACCACGAAGCACTCCGTGCCGCCATTGCCAAAAAAACCGCGAACCGCGCGCGACAGGTTAGTGCTTCTGGTGGCGGCGTTGACGTAGGTGGCCTTGAACTGATCGAAACTGGTGATCTGGACGGGCACGGTGTCCACCGCAACAGCCGTATCGGGAGCCTTGCCCACGAAACCCGCGGTGCTGGTGCCGACTCCCGCGATGGGCGGCGATCCGAGAAGAACTTCCTGAATCTTTACTCCAGGCAGATTTGGAAACGTGGCCATTCGTAATGCTCCTTTTCTTTAACTCAGTCTGAAGATGTGGCTGTCCGGCGGCCCGTTTGGAATATCCAGGTCGCGATCGATAGGTGTAAAGCCGGAGGCCGACGCCTGGAAATGGTGGATGCCCGGCAGGAGTCCGGTAAAGGAAAACCTGCCTTGCGAGTCAGTGACGGCTTGCTCACCCGTGGCTGTGCGAACCACAGTGGCCCCGGCGATGGGCACGTCGCCTGCCAGGCGCAGAACCCAACCGCCGATCTGGATGAGTTCCTCGAAAGTACCGGGCGCCGCACCGATAGCGCCATAGCGTTGGACAAACGTGATCATGGGCGGAGACGGCGGCGAATCGAACAGTGGATCCACCGGCGCGGTGGCGATCAACGAGATGGCCGGCCGCCACGGAAGCTGCATGGTATTCCAGAAATCGTGCACCACGCGCGGCGCATCGGGCTGCGCCACGTTGAGACAGATGTGCGCATTCTGAAAAACGACGCCGCCGCCGGGCACTCCGATTGCGGCCGGGACCACGTCGGGATTACGCAGCAGGACACGCAGAGCGCCGCCGAGGGCTGCGTGCTCATCTGCAACCCCGGAAGCAATATCGCTCTCCTGCACGGCGCTCCACGCCGAAATCAAATAGTGGCAATCGAAATACGCGGGCGGCTGCGAGAGGGCCGTGGTGCGATCCGGCAGCGGTATGGTGTCCCAGTTTGCCCGCCGAAAATCCCGATTCTCCCGAATCTCCGTGAGGTAGATGTTCAGCGTTAGAGTCGCAACGCTGTTCTGAAACGTCTCGTCGGGAATCGCGAAAGATCGATCCGGTTTGGCCGGCGGGGTAACCCACCCGGTATCCAGGATCCTGTCAATCACGTTGTCGAGGAAGTTCAGCACGTCGCCCAGGCTACAGTCATGACCGGTTCGGTCCCAGAAAATAGAGGACCGGGTGCAGTCCGCTGGTCCTGCACGGCTAGCACCATTGCCGGCCCGGGATCGAGGCGAATCGCCAAATCATGGCAAAGACAGGTTCTACTCTGTGAAGCCGAATTCGGCTGGCCAAAGGCCGGGCATTCGGAGTTACAGGAGAAGTTACGATTCCGCCCCGAAAGTGTCACATGCGTTGTCGCACGTTGTCACTTTCCAGGGGCGCAAGCTGAGCTGCCAAAAGAACTACCATGAGCGAAGGGAGCCAGTGGGCGATGTTGCCGTCGGATCCAAAGGATCATTGGGCCAAACGTGTTATGCGCTAGGCGGGACGTACTTGGACGCGAATGGGAGGAATCTCTTTTTCGTTAAAGCGCAGCGCCAGCGAAAATTCGCCCGGGCCAGTAAGCAGAGACTCGCCCAGCGCTGACCAGGTCAAGGAGACTGTCTCTCCGGGCGGGAGCGCAAACCACTTCGCCTCGCGCTTGCCGTTGCCGATCGCCAGACTCCACACCTTGGACTCCTTGCCGTTGACCGAGAGTTTCGCGCGGTGGAGTTCAGGGTCGACGGTCGTCCCTCCGCGATTGGTTGCGGCGATGGAGATCTTGAAGTTCTTCCGCTCCGCCAGGGTGAGCTGTAAGGGCTCGGCACGCAGCGCCACTTCAATCTTGTCTAGTGTCTCAGGCAACGCGATACCTCAGGCTTCGGTTATTTTTCTCTCGACGGAAGCGGTGGCCTTGGTGATCTTCATCGTGCCGGCCGCGTCAATCTTGATGGCTTGCGTCACTTTCTTCGGAATTAGCTTGCCGTCGCCGGCCGCCGTTTTGACCTCGAAATGATTCGGTACGACCCAATCGTAGGTTCCATCCTCGAAGGGTGCGGGGTCGCCCGATTCCTGCGCCAAATCCTGCACACTGTCCTCGTTGTTCTCCTTGATGGGGGTGAAGGTATCGCCGGAATTGTGCTTTAATTCATCCGCCGTAAAATTCTTTTTGAAATACCCGTTGATGTTCGTGGCAGGTCCGGAAACCTCTTTGGCTTGTACGTTACCGAACGAGACCTTTTTGGGAAAGTAGTTGAAAATGAGATTCATCCCGGCTCCCGCCGTTCCGGCCCCGATGGGGATATTGCGGGTTTTTACGCCAACGATCTCGGTGGGTTCTAGCACTTTCATCTTCATGGTCGCGCTTTCCTTTCCCACCTCTAGCTTGATCGTTACATCGTTCGCACGGTCTGGCGCAGTCCATTCGAATTTTGGCCCGCTCGCCTGCGTCGCGGGCTTGCCGCTGGTGGCTGTCCATTTCCCTCCCGCGCTGCCAGTGAACGTTACCATCTCGCCGACACCGACCTCGGTGCGCGTCCTTGCGGTGCCGTCCGGGGCGGCAAATTTCGTCTCGGAGGTGATCGTCGGCGGCGCCGGTTTTTTCGGCTCATCCGGTTTGTCTTTGGCTTTCGGAGCCTTCGGATCGGCTTTCGGGTCAGCTTTTGGATCAGCTTTCGGCGCATCCACCGGTTTGTCGCCTTTTCCGAGTTTCAGACCGCGGCGTCCTGTGACATCCGCCGAATTGACTTCCAGCAGCCGCTGTACTGCTTGATTCCCGATCGTGCGCTGCAAATGGTGAATCGGGTTCAACCCAGATTGTGCCCGACCGGGTACCGTAGACGAGGCCGGCGTGGTCTGCTGAGTCGCCTTCGGTTTCTGTGCGAAAGTGTGCATGGTCAGTCTCCTTCCCTCCGGACGGAACGAGAAGATCCCGCTTCGCCGCCAAGGGTAGAGCGCAGCGCGGATTTGCCCGCGCCGGCTGAACCCGGGTTCACCTCGCCGCCTGTCGGCGAGTTCCTTCGGCGCAACCGAGGGAAGCCGCGATGCTCCGAATATTGCCGCCACTCAGCCTGAACCGTGCGGCCAGCCGCGCCAGGTCCACATCCGGCGCCATTGGCTTCGTCCAAGAACAGAATGGCATTCGTGCGCCCGGCCGCGGAGAAGATGCGCTCCGTCCCGCCGATGTACTTGCCGCCGGAGACGGGGATTTTCGCGCGGTGGAGTTCATGGTTGACGGTTGAACCTCCGCGATTGGTTGCGGCGATGGAGATCTTGAAGTTCTTTCGCGCAGCCAGGGTGAGCTGCAAGGGCCCGGCACGCAACGCCACTTCAATCTTATCCGGTGTTTCAGGCAACACGATACCTTAGGGGTCGGTTATTTTTCTCTCGACCGAAGCAGTGGCCTTGGTGATCTTCACCGTGCCGGCGGCATCAATCTTAAATGCTTGCGTCACTTTCTTTGGAATTAGCTTGCCGTCGCCGGCCGCCGGGTTGACCTCGAAATGATTCGGTATGACCCAATCGAAGGTTCCATCCGCGAAGGGTGGGGGGTCGCCCGAATTATCTGCCGTATCCTCCACACTGTCCTCGTTGTTCTCCTTGATGTGAGTGAATTTATCGCCGGAATCGTGCTTCAGGTCATCCGCCTTAAACTGCTTGAAATACCCGGTGATGTTCGTAGCACGTCCGGAAACCTCTTTGGCTTGTACGTTACCGAACGAGACCTTCTTGGGACGGTAGTTGAAGGTGAGCTTCATGCCGGCTCCCGCCGTTCCGGCCCCGATGGGGGTCTCGCTGTTTTTCACCGCAATGATCTCGGTGGGCTCCAGCACCGTCATCTTTAAGGTCGCGCTTTCCTTTCCTACCTCTAGCTTAATCGTTACATCGTTCGCACGGTCTGGCGCAGTCCATTTGAAGGTGTCCCCGGTCGCCTGCGTCGCGGGCTTGCCGCTGGTGGCTGTCCATTTTCCCCCCTCGCTGCCGGTGAACTTTACCACCTCGCCGACACCGACCTCGGTGCGCGTCCTTGCCGTGCCGTCCGGCGCGGCAAAATCGGTTCTGGAGGTGATCGTCGGCGGTGCCGACTTTTTCGGCGCATCC
>JBGPKX010000037.1:0-23621 GCA_041486185.1 Bryobacteraceae bacterium
CGCGCTCGATCTTGACGTTTTCCTTGGCTTCCACGGCCTGATGCAGCCCGTCGGACCAGCGGCGGCCGGGCATGAGGCGGCCGGTGAACTCGTCGACGATGATTACCTGCCCATCTTTCACCACGTAATCCTTGTCGCGGTGGAACAGCACGTGCGCCTTGAGCGCCTGCTCGACATGGTGCTTCCACTCGATGTTGGCCATGTCGTAAATGTTCGGCACATTGAGCAGTTTGGCGACTTTGTCGTAGCCCTCCTCGGTGAGGCCGACGGCGCGGTGCTTTTCCTCCACGGTGTAATCGCCCGTGGTGTATTTTTCGCCCGGCTCTTTGCCTTCGATCTCTTCGCCGCGCACCAGCTTGGGGATGATGCGGTTGACTTTGTAGTATTTGTCGGTGGATTCCTCGCTGGGACCGGAGATGATGAGTGGGGTGCGCGCTTCATCGACGAGGATGGAGTCCACTTCGTCCACGATGGCGAAGTTGTTGGTGCGCTGCACGCAATCTTCGATGCGGAACTTCATGTTGTCGCGCAGGTAATCGAAGCCGTACTCGTTGTTGGTGCCGTAGGTGATGTCGCAGTTGTAGGCTTCCTTGCGTTCCTCATCATCGAGGTCGTGAACGATGACGCCGACCGACATGCCCAGACCCTTGTAGATGCGGCCCATCCACTCGGAATCGCGACGCGCCAGGTAGTCGTTGACCGTGACGACGTGCACTCCCTTGCCTTCGAGCGCGTTCAAGTAAACGGGCAGGGTGGCGACCAGCGTCTTTCCTTCACCGGTCCGCATCTCGGCGATCTTGCCGTTGTGCAGCACAATGCCGCCAATCAACTGGACGTCGAAGTGGCGCATGTTGAGGAAGCGGCGGCCGGCTTCGCGCACGACGGCGAAGGCTTCTATGAGCAGGTCGCCAAGCGGGGCGCCCTGGGCGAGCCGTTCCTTAAACCCGATGGTTTTGGCGGCGAGATCGATATCGGAGAGCTGCTTGAGCTCCGGTTCCAGCTCACTGATGGCCGCAATGGTCGGGCGGAGCGCTTTGGTTTCGCGCTCGTTCTTGGTGCCGAAAATTTTGGCCAGAATCGCGTCGATCATGCAGGCTATCTCTTGGGAAGGGAATCCATTTCCTATTTTAGCGCAGGAAGGGGCTTTTAGACGTCCTTAGCGCAGAGATGGTTTGTCGCGGTTCACTGATCGCTAAAGGCTGCGTCCAACAAGTAAAGGGCAATGGCGCTGGGGCATGCGCGCGATCCCGCCTAGGAGACTGCTGAAAAGGCCCAAACCACTCCCTCACGGTCGTGGCTCGGAAACGTGATCGCTGATTCGAGAGTGGTTACAGAGCTGCGCGTAAGCAAGCGCCCCGTCGGCAGGCTTTTTCAGCAGCCTGTTAGCCTAGGCTAGTGGTGGAAAATCCAGATGCAGAATGTCCTGGTCATTTCGGTAAGGTTTTTGCAGGCAGCGTTCGCATGAGTGCGAACGCGGCACGCAGGAGTGCGTGCGCCACGCATGGCGCGGAGGCCTTTGGCCGGGGTGAATGCACATCGTGGTGCGCGCCGTGATACAAGAGTACACATGCTCCGCCGCACGTTTCTGCAAGCAACCTCGGGCGCCGTCCTGGCCGCTGCTGCAACCGGGCCGGGGGAAGGCATTCGGCTTGGGTTCGACACTTTCTCCATCCGCGATTTTCGCTGGAAGGACATCCAGCTTCTCGATTACGCCGGCAGCCTGAAGCTCGACACCATCCAGCTTTCGAGCCTCGACGATTACGAGAGCCTCGATCCGGCGCACCTGGCGAAGGTGAAGGTACACGCGGAGCGCGTGGGGATCGCGATCGATGCGGGGATCGGCTGCATCTGCGATGTGTCGAAGAGCTGGGAGAGGAAAGAGGGCACTCCGACCGCGTACCTGCGCAAGGGGCTCGGTGTGGCCAAGGCCGTGGGCGCGCACGCCATGCGCTGCAACATGGGGTCGCGCGAGGACCGGCCCAATCTCGAGCGCTGCATGGACCGGACGGTGAAGGCGCTGCAATCGGTGCGCGCGGAGGCGCTGGATTCGGGCATCCGCATCGCGGTGGAGAATCACGCGGGCGACTTGCAGGCGCGCGAAACGAAGATGCTGATCGAAGCCGCCGGCACGGATTTCGTGGGTTCCTGCCTGGATAGCGGCAATCCGCTGTGGGCGGCGGAGGATCCGCTCGTGGCACTCGAAACGCTGGGGCCGTACGTGGTGACCACGCACATCCGCGATTCGGCGGTGTTCGAGCATCCGCGTGGGGCGGCGGTACAGTGGGTGGCGCTGGGCGATGGGTCGGTGGACTTCCGGCGCTTTGTCGAGCTGTATCAGAAGCTGTGTCCGAAGGCCGCCATGCAGCTCGAGATCATCACGGGAATTCCACCGGAGATTCTGCCGTACCTCGAGCCGGAGTTCTGGAAAGTTTTCCGGAACACGCCGGCGTGGGAGTTCGCGCGGCTCTTGAAGCTGGTGAAGAGCGGCCATCCTTATATGGGTCCGATGGTGGTTGCCGGTTGGGGAAAGCAGACGCCGGCGGTGGCGGCGGCGTTCAGGGAACAGCAGCGCGCGGATTTGGAGCGCAGCATCGAATACGCCAAGAAAGTTCTGGGCGTGGGCGTGAGGTGGAAAAGTTGAGCGCGGCAAACGCATTGGGCGAAGGCATCCGGCTGGGGTTCGACAGCTACTCGATCCGCGACTTTCATTGGCGCGATATGCAACTGATCGATTACGCCGCGAGCCTGAAGCTGGACACGATTCAGCTCTCAGGAATGAGCGATTACGAGAGCCTGGAAGCGGCGCATCTGGCGAAAGTGAAGGAGCACGCGGAGCGCGCGGGGATCGCTATCGACGCCGGTATCGGCTGCATCTGCCCGCTTTCGACGGGCTGGAATGCGAAAGAAGGCAACCCGACCGACTATCTGCTCAAGGGGCTGCGCGTGGCCAAAGCCGTTGGCGCGCATTCCATGCGCTGCTACATGGGCGCCAACGCCGACCGTCCAAATCTGGAGCGCTGCATGGAGGCCACGATCCAGGCGCTGCGCACGGTGCGCGCGCAGGCACTCGACCTCGGCATCCGCATTGCGGTGGAGAACCACTCGGGCGACATGCAGGCGCGTGAAACGAAAATGCTGATCGAAGCCGCCGGCAAGGATTTCGTGGGCTCCTGTCTGGATAGCGGGAATCCGATGTGGGTGGTGGAAGACCCGCTGGTGACGCTCGAGACGCTGGGGCCTTACGTGGTGACGACGCACATTCGCGATTCGGCGGTGTTCGAGCATCCGCGCGGCGCGGCGGCACAGTGGGTGGCGCTGGGCGATGGGTCGGTGAATTTCCGGAAGTTCGTCGAGGTCTATAAGAAAGTGTGCCCGAAGGCTTCGATGCAACTCGAGATCATTACAGGGCGGCCGCCGACGGTGTTGCCGTATCTGGAAGACGATTTCTGGAAAGTGTATCCACACACGCCGGCGTGGGAGTTTGCGCGGTTTGTGGAGCTGGCCAAGAGCGGGCATCCTTATATGGGTCCGATGGTGATTGGCGGGCCGGGGAAGCAGCCACCGGAGATGGCCGAAGCGCTCAAGGAGCAGCAGCGGACGGATCTGGAGCGGAGTTTGGAATATGCGAAGAAGAATTTGGGCGTGGGGGTGAGGTGGAAGAGCTGAGTACGCCCGAGCGGCTCTTGACCTGAGCTCGATCTGACGCGCGTTCTGCCCAGCGGTCCAGCCGCTCTTGCGACCTTATGCAAAAGCTGCGTTCAGGATCTCCTGGATCAGGGAATCGTATCCAACTCCCGCATCGGCTGCCGAGTGGACGAAGTCTTCGTCTTCCGCCAAGGAAGAATTGGGATTCGCTTCAACGCCGAACACTTCACCCGGAGGGTGAGGCGCACGTCGATACGTCCGAATCCTCGAATCTTCAGCAGGCGACAGACCTTCCGCCCGAGCGCCAGGCCTTCCTGCGGGGTTTTCCCGCAGTTCCTTGGCGGCTCCGTTCTTGATGCCCCATTTCTTGCGGCAGGCCTCATTCCACTTGACGTAAGAAGGCAAACTTTGGAACGTTCGCCTCACCGCAGGGGCGGTCGCCGACGAATTCCGCGGGTCACCCGCTGCTCACTTCATGCGCGCAATCGGCCGGCCACTCAAGAAAGGTTTTGCCGGGCAGGCTTGTCAGCGCGATGTGGCCATAGGGCTGCCGTCTGGCTCGAATTCCTTGCCGTGTGGCAGCATCTCGCCTGATAGGTCATGCCCAACCTGCATCGATCCGAGGACAACCTCGTTGGTCTCGCCCACCAGTTTCAATTCAGGTGCAACGTATGGTTTCTGCATGTTTCTTGTCTCCCTTCCTGTTGTCTGAGCTTCGGGATCTGTGATCGCTAATAGACTAATGAGGCGGTCGCTTCTTTGAAATACCTAGACACAGGCGTTCCATCTCCACTGGCTGATAGGGGCCGCAATCCCCGGAAAATAGGGATACCCGGCTCACGCGCCCGGCATGGACGGTCAAGGGCGCGCATCAGCGGAGTTGACGCGAGAGGCTGGTCCACAACATTCCCAGCGTTTTGCGCGACAATGTGTCTACCGTGAAAGTGAATGGTCGCTCAGTCCCTGCCGCGCGCCGGGGTCGACTGGGCGCCAGATGTGCAGTGGCCGGCGTGCTGTTGTTCGGCGGTCAGTTGAATGCTCTCGAACCTACGCATGCCGTAACGCAATACGCCCACACGGCCTGGACCCGGCAAGACAGCCAGTTGCCGGGGAGCGTCCTTGCTCTAGCTCAGACCCTCGACGGGAACCTATGGGTCGGCACCGAGTCTGGACTGCTGCGGTTTGACGGCGTCCGCTTTCTACCATGGCGGGCCCCACTGGGCCAGCAGTTCGCGAGCGAATACATTAACGCGCTGGCCGCGGGTCGTAGCGGTGGCCTCTGGATCGGCACGCGGGAAGGCGTGTCGCATTGGAAGGGCGATGGTGTCCAGAACTACCAGACGAGCAAAGGTTCGGGGGGGCCGGGCGTGACCGCCATTCTTGTGGACCGTGGCGGCACGGTCTGGGTAGGCACTGCCGGTTATCGTTCTGGAGGGCTTTGCCGTGTCGAGCGGAATCTCTTGCATTGCTACAGTGCGCGCGGCAGTCTGCCCGGCTTCGGGGTCCTTTCACTGTTGGAAGATCGCTCGGGGAGTCTTTGGCTCGGAGACCTGGGGCTCTGCAGGTGGAAACCAGGGATGCCTTGCGTTCACCCCAGCAACGAGCCTCTGGAGATGGTTTACTCCCTTGTGGAAGACCGCCACGGTGAGATTTGGCTCTCTACCGACAGCGAAGACGAAGTCAAACATTTAGCGGACGGCAGACTCGTGCCCTACAGGATCGGTCGCGCGGGCCAAAAGATCCAACCAGGGCCGCTTCTTTCGGACCGCGATGGAGGCCTCTGGGTCGGGACCCAAGGACAAGGGCTCATTCACTTGTACGGGGGACGGATCGACCGGTTCACTCATGCGGATGGGCTCTCCAATGACGTCGTCCGCTGTTTGTTCGAGGACCGGGAGGGCAACGTCTGGGCGGCAACCGATGCCGGCTTGGATCGGTTTCGGGACTTACCAGTGACCACGATTTCCAAGCGCGAAGGATTGTCCCATAACAGCGTGGGCTCGGTCCTTGCTTCGAACGACGGCAGCATTTGGATCGGCACAGAGGGTGGTCTGAATCGCGTGCAAGACGGCAAGATCATCACCTATGACAAACGCGACGGCTTGCCTTCCGACCGCATTATGGCGATTTTCGAGGAACAGGCCGGCCGCTTGTGGGTGCATTCCGTAGCCGGTTTGGCATACTTTGAACAGGGCCGCTTTCATCCGCTGGATCATCCCTTAGGGCGGAGCATACGGTCGATTGCCGCGGCAGCAGAGGACCGCGACCAATCTGTGTGGCTCAGCGATCCGGAGCACGGACTCATTCGATTGCGGGACAGACATATAGTTGAGGCCGTGCCCTGGTCACAATTCGAAAACAAACAGGCTTGGGCACTCGAAGCCGACCCCAACGACGGAGGTCTCTGGCTTGGATTCGGCCAGGGAGGAATCGCCTACTACAAGCCAGGGCACCCGACTCGGGGGTACGCCACGGCCGATGGGTTGGCGCGAGGGTCGGTGATGGATCTCCACTTCGCCCGAGACGGCACGCTCTGGGTGGCTACGCAAGAAGGCTTAAGCCGGTTGCGGAAGGGACACATCGCCACGCTCACCACCGCGAACGGCCTCCCGTGTGACCGCATCCATGCGATGGTTGAAGACGATAGCGGCGCATTATGGCTGAACTCGGCTTGCGGGCTCGTGCGTATTGCCGGTTCGGACCTCTCCGGTTGGTCTGCCAATCCACAAAGCAAGGTGCCAGTCAGAGTCTACAATGCCAGCGACGGGATGCGGACGCACCCGACCCCCACCGGCTATTTCCGCCGTGCGGCAAAGTCCAAGGATGGCCGTCTCTGGCTTGCAGTCTTTAATGGTGTTGCGGTAATCAACCCGGCGCGTCTGCCGGAAAACCGGCTGCCACCGCCGGTACAGATTGAACAGATTACCACGGGCCAAACGGCGTACCCCATCAACTCGCACGTGCAACTTCCAGCGCTCACGAAGGAGCTGCAGATCGACTACACTGCGCTGAGCTTCGCCGCTCCCGAGAAAGTGCGCTTCCGTTACAGGCTTGAGGGGTTCGACAGGGAATGGGTGGACGCCGGCGGGCGCCGCCAGGCTGTCTACACGAACCTGCCTCCCAAACACTATCGGTTCCGTGTCATTGCCTGCAATAACGATGGGGTTTGGAACGAGGCGGGCGCTGCGTTTGAGTTCCTGATCCAGCCGGCGTTTTACCAGACAAACTGGTTTCGACTGCTGTGCGTAACGGGGTTTGCTTTGCTGCTGTGGAGCCTGCATGGTCTCCGGCTGCGGCGAGTGGCGGCACAACTGAACATGCGCTTCGAAGAGCGGCTGGCTGAACGAACAAGGATTGCCGGCAACATCCACGACACTCTCCTCCAGAACATCTCCGGCTTCGCTCTCCAACTCGATGGCCTCTCGAAGACGGTGAGCGATCCGGCCAGAGCTCGCCTGCGCTACCTGCGCGAGCAAGCAGAACAGTGCTTGCGTGACGCGCGCGAATTCGTTTGGGATCTCCGCTCACCCGTTCTAGAAGAAAAGGACCTCTTCGCAGCGCTGCGTGAGGCTGGAGAAGAGATCACCGCGGGGAGGCCAGTCCAGTTTCGCACGACCGTAAGGGGAAACCGCCGTCCGGCGCCTGCGAAGGTACAAGAGCAATTGTTCCGAATTGTCCAGGAAGCCACCCGTAACGCCGTCCGCCACAGCCAGGCGAGAGAGATCAACATGGATGTCGCCTACATGGACACAGATTTGATCCGGGTTCAGATGCGTGACGATGGACATGGTTTTGATCTGGAGGAAGCCTCCGGCAAGATGGGGCACTGGGGTTTAGCGATCATGCGGGAACGGGCGCTGCAGATTGGAGCAGAGCTTAAGATATCCACCGCACCGGGGCACGGCACGGAAATCGAAATCGTGGTGCCCATCGCTTCTTCGCCGTAAACGTGTATCAAACGTCATGGATCAGCCTCTTATTCGCATCCTCGTTGTGGATGATCATCCGATCGTACGAAAAGGATTAGCCGCGACGATCGATCCGGAGCCGGACATGGAGATAGTCGCCTCAGCCGGGAGCGGGAAGCAAGCAGTGGACCTGTTCCGGGAAAAGAGGCCAGACGTTACGATCATGGACCTCACTCTGACGCCGGAAATGACGGGCATTCAGGCCATTCAAGAGATTCGGCGCGAGTTTCCGAACGCCCGGATCATGGTCCTCTCCGCTTATAAGGGAGACGAAGACATCTACCGGGCGTTGCGGGCGGGCGCGGCCACATATCTCCTCAAGGAAAGTCTCGGCGATGACTTAATAACCCTTATCCGTGAGGTGCACGCCGGCGGCGGATCGATTTCTTCACAGGTGGCCAGGAAGTTGGCCGACCGCGTGAAGCAGCCGGGCCTGACGCCGCGGGAACTGGAAGTGTTGCAGGTCGTCGCTAAGGGCATGCGAAACAAAGAAATCGCTGCGAGCTTGAACATCAGTGAAGAAACTGTGCAAGGCCACGTCAAGAACATCCTTTCGAAACTGCAGGTACACGACCGGACAGAGGCCGTTACCGTCGCCATTCGCCGAGGGATCATCCATATAGACTGAGCCTCTTCACCCACGGCACTCTGAAAAGCGGATTGGAACCCGGGGCTGCTGGGAGGTCCATGACGGTCAGCGACCAGCGCCCCCCCCTTTCAGGGGGAAGCAAATACTCCGAAAACAGGTGAATGAAACCGCCCGTCTCTGGGCAGTGTCAAGAAGCCATCTTCGCCTTACCCTGTAGGCAAAGCGGAAAAGCGCAGAGGCTTTTGTGGCAGATATCAACACTCGGGAATGCGCCGGTTTTTTAGAACGGCTCCGGCGGCGATTTGGCGATCACTTGCGGCCGTCCTCGCTCCCGGCGATTCTGGACCCTTGCGAGAACCGAAGTCTGGCCATATCGCCAGAAGTCCGGGCATCGCTTCACGATGATGGACTCACCATCCTTCATATCCCTACCGGGCGGGTATTTGTATGCAATCGCACCGCGTCACGGATCTGGCAGGGAGTAGCAAAGGGTTTGACCGCAGACGCTATATCCGAAGAGATCAGCCGCGAGTGTGACGTGGCGCGCGACTTAGTGCAGCAGCACACGTCCAAGTTCCTGACCGAGCTAGAGCGCCGTGGGCTTGTGACTCCCAGAATGGCGGCTGGATCTTGAATCCAATGGCATACACTCTGTTAGTCATCCACGCCCTGTGCGAGATGGCTCGCTATGACCTGGTTAATCTCACGGCAGGGTTTCAGCGTATCTCCCGGCAAGTGGCGCACCAGCGCGTAGCCGCCCGCGCTTCCCAGGAAGACACGGCGGCGTTAGTTTGCGAGGCAGTATGCCTGGCAGCCTGTTTCTATTTCAAGCCGGCTCGTTGTTTGCAGCGCTCGGTGGTTGCGACGCGGCTCTTAAGAAAACACGGCATCGATGCCCGTCTGGTAATCGGCTACCGCCCAGCGCCCTTTTTCTCCCACGCATGGGTAGAAGTTGATGGCCGCGTGGTAAATGACTCTCCCGCCTACAAGGAGCGGTTGCATGTCCTCTGCACTTTTTAGGGGTCGACGGAGCCAACTTGGCCGGAAGACGATGCGGTCCGAGGTCATGGGTGCGCCGAGGAGCAAGTCATGAGCTTGCAAGCGGGACTATTCTATTTCGATGGCCGGGAAATCCCCGAATGCGAAACCGGTGCGGTCCTGCGGCAAGTCGGGTGCAAGGACTGCGATCCGCCAGCAAGTCACCGCCCTCCGGGCGTGTTCCTGGCTCATGCCGCTTCGCAGTTCGACGGTCGAACTCCAGACGGACCGCAGCCGTATATTGGCCACGCCAGCGTAGCCACTTTCGACGGACGGCTCGACAATCGCGAGGATCTGCTGCTTCGTCTGGGCGACGTTTTGCGCGGCGAAACTAGCGACGTCGCGCTGGCACTCGCCGCTTACAGTCGCTGGGGCACCGAAGGTTTGGTCCACTTGATCGGGGACTGGAGCCTGGTCATCTGGGATGGAACACAAAAAGCCGTCGTGCTCGCGAGCGACTTCGCCGGGGTGAGGCCGCTCTATTACTGCATACAGCGGCACCGGGTGGTGTGGTCCACGCGGCTGGCCCCGCTCCTCGATTGGGCGGAAGCAGACGGGATCGACGACGAATACGTCGCCGGGCTGCTGCTGTTTGGTGGATGCCCGAACCGCACTCCCTATCGCGGCATCTGCTCGGTTCCACCCGGACATTCGGTGCGCATAACGACGGGCGGAACAAGGATTGGGCCGTTTTGGAATCTGCCCATTGGAAACACGATTCGCTATCGCCATGAATCCGACTACGAAGAGCAGCTCCGTACGCTTTTTCGCGAGGCTGTTCGATGCCGCCTGCGCACCACGGCGCCGGTCCTCGCCGAGCTAAGTGGGGGTCTCGATTCGTCCTCTATCGTTTGCATGGCGAACCATTTGATCCGAAGCGGCGACGTGGAAGCCCCACGGCTCGTGACGCTGAGCTATGAGCATCAGGACTCGCTCGATACGCCGTTCTATGCCGCCGTGGAGAAGTTCTGCCACGTCGAGAGCATCCACGTGCCCACAGCCGCTCACCCGTTTTTGACCGAAACCCACACGGGCGGCGCCGTGCCGGCTTTCTGGGAGCGGTTGCACACTCGCGCCGCTGACCTGGCTCGCCAAACCGGTGCAAAAACTTACTGTACCGGGCAGCTCGGCGATCTGATTATGGGGAACTGGTGGGACGACAGCGATCAGGTAGCAGGACTGCTGCGCGATGGCCGCATTGGCCTGGCACTCAAAGACGCCCTGTCCTGGAGCAAGGTCCTGGGCATCCCCATTGCCTGGGTCCTTTGGAGGGCTTTCCTGTCAAGTCTGCCGTCTTCACTCGCACCAGCCAAGGCGTGTCGAATGACCGACAGCCCCGATATGCCCGGAGGCACGGAAGATTCTATCGCGCCGGCGTTTCGGAAGCGCATGGGACTGTCGGATTCGCAAACGCTTTTCTCGCGGGCATGGATGCAGGCGCCACCGGAGCGGAGGAAGCACTTTCGCGGCCTGTTGGAGATTCTGCAACTGCGCAAGTTACAACCTCCGGAGCCGTTGCAGCACCTCTACTATACGCACCCTTATGCGCACCGGCCGCTGGTTACTTTCATGCTATCGATTCCGGCGGACATGGGGTGCCGGCCGGGGGAACCACGGCGATTGATGCGCAGGGCGTTCCACGAAATCTGGCCACCAGAGCTGCGAACACGGCGATCGAAAGACGCCTTTGGTGGTGTGTTCCTCGATTCCCTGCGTCCGCTGGCAGGCCGATTACTCAAGCAACCGCATCGCCTGCAAGTGGTCGAACGTGGCTATATCGACCTTAAGAGTATGAAGAAACGCTTGGAGCTGCTTTCGCATTCCCTGGACTGCAATGAGCCGCAGTTGCGGCAGATCATCTTGCTCGAATTCTGGCTGCGAGGCCGCGAGCAGCAGCGATGCCCGGAGGCGATATCGCTATCGGCTTGAGCAACGCCCACTTTCCGGCCAATTGGGACCATCAGGCGCAACACGGCCCGCTGGAAAACCCCAATGGCGGGGCTTTTAGCGCAAGGTTTGTATCGGAACGCTCTTGTTTATGGCCTCCGGCCAGGTTGCCCCAGGCTCAACAGTTCCCGCGAAGGGCTGTAGGCAAAGGACAACGTAGCCGGGGGCCTCCAGAATTCTACCAATGACGGGCTGGAACATCCATCACCCCTTCCCATTACCGGTTCACCCCGCCGCAGTACCGGTTCATCGGAATGCAGCGTGGACCGATCGGTCACGACTATTGAGCCTGGTGGATGCTTGGATGAGCACTCTCCATTGCGTTCGCGATTCACCATCTAGCCGCAGGAAACCGGTATTATTTCACCTTATGCGAAAGCTGCGTTCAGGATCTCCTGGATCAGGGTATCGTACGCGACACCCGCATCGGCGGCCGACTGAGCGAAGTCTTCCTCCGCGGCCAAAGAAGGATTGGGATTGGCTTCGATGACGAACACTTCACCCTGAGGCGTGAGGCGCACATCAATACGTCCGAAGCCTCGGATCTTGAGCAGGCGGTAAACCTTTCGCCCAAGACGCGCCAGGTCTTCCTGCACGCCTTCCGGCAGCTCCTTAGCCGCTCCGTTCTTGATGCCCCATTTCTTGCGGTAGGCCTCATTCCACTTGGCGTGAAACGTGGCAAACTTTGGAACGTCCTCCGGCACCTGCGCGAAAAAGATCTCGCGCGGAGGAAACACAGTCAGCCGGTGATTTCCGAGCACGCTCACATAGAGTTCGCGGCCCTCGATGTACTCCTCGATCAAGGCATCGCAGTTGAATTTCTGGTGAATGAATCGGGCGCGATCGATGGCTTCGTGCTCATCGCGGACAAAGGACGCCCGGCTGATGCCGTCGGAAGATTCTTCGCATACGGGCTTGACGAATGCCGGGTAAGTGAAGCGCCGGAGGCGGCGAAGGGGATGCGCCCGGTGCGAAACCACGAAATGCGGCGAGCGCACCCTGTGGAAAGCGAGTATCTTCTTGGCCAGTGCCTTGTCTTTGCAGAGAAGTAACGCATCCGGACCGGAGCCGGTATATCGCACATTCATCAATTCCAAAAGGGCCGGGATGTTCGGTTCGTGCGCGCGATCATGATAGAACGATTCCGAGAGGTTAAAGACGACATCCGGCGCGTACGATTTCAGTTTTTCGACGATCGCGGTCACGTTATCGAAAACGGCGAGTGTCTCCACATCGTGCCCCAGACGTTTCAAACATCGGAGCACGTCGGCCTCGGTGGGCTTATCCTCCTCTTTCAGCGAGCGCGCGGTAAACGTTTCATCGGATTCTGCGGGACGCGCGACATCGAACACGACCAGAATCTTCATTTTCTAAACCGACCTCTTGAACCTCCCTGTATACAGGTGGTTGGTTACAAGCGCGGCGAGATATGCCGCAAGATCAAAGTGGAGCCGCGCGGTGTTTGGCGACGACGGCAGCTTGAGCTCCTGGCAACGCAGAATGAGCCGCCGCACTAACATGCTTACGGTGTACTTACGCTGCCCCGTCTGTTGCACGATCGACTCGATGAGAGCCGTACGATTTTTTCGCATGATGCGAGCGGCAGATTCGCCTCCCGGCTCGCCATTTGTAAAAATGGCCCGCAGGTCCGCGTCATAGAAGTTCGGAAAGTCCTCGGCGTAAAGTCTCCGCCGCGCGGCGTAATATTTGGTTAGCGTTTTTCGAAGCTTCCTCGCCTCGGAGATCCGGTGTCCGCTCTTAAGGGGCGACGGCTTCCCCGCTACGTCCTGCATCAGCGTGTTTACGAATTCCAGCTTCTCGATGGCCTTCCAGCCGCGATACCGCTGCTTCCAGTCCTCAGGCGCGGCCCCCAGCCAGACGGCAAACGTTTCGGCGAAATCCTCGTCCGGGTGCGCCTGGGCATACCAGTTAGGCAAGTGCCGGACGAAGCCCCGGCTGTACGGGTGCGGCCGATACGTTTCCGGCGTGTACTCGGTCTCGGGGCTGCCGAAGACGCGCTGCCATTCCTTGCGCGATGAAAATCGATAGGCGTGATCGATCGCATGGCCGCACTCGTGGCGCAGCAGCATCCGGCACCACTCCGCTGTCCCCCCTTCCACTTCCATCATCTGGTGGAGTTCAAGCGCCTTGAGCCGCGGGTGCGCGAGGTAGAAGGGGATGGCAATTGCCGGCACACCTTCGGGAGAGAACCACTCGTCTCCCAGGTAGCAATCCGGCCGCAGCGCGACGCCGCGCACGGCAAGCTCATCGTAGAACTCGCCCAAACGCTTCTCCAGTTCGCTCCCCTCGATGCGGACACCAAGATCACAGATGCGCACGTTGAGTAACTCTTCGTCCTTGAGTGCGGCCCATGAGGGCTCAGACTCCATGCTTACATCGTAGCGCTCTGGTATTAGTGGAAATGCGCGGAGAGGCCGAATCTACAACGGTATTTGTGCAGGATTGGATGTTGGTCGCGGCGCGCGGCGGTTTAACTATCGCCGAGGAGGACGCAGTATGTTATCTCAACTTATCGTTACTGTGGCCCGCAGATCCGGTTTGCGGGCGGGTTTTCATTTGCGCTTAGGACGCGACGCCGGCGGCACCAGGCCGTTGGCGCGATAGTACGCCACAAGCAGCCCGTAGTGCTCGGCCGTGTGTTCGATGACGCCCAGCCACGGCTCGAGTGATTGCCCGGCGGGATGAGCTTTGAGGGTCGCGGTGGAATCGGCGATGGACTTCTCGAAAGCGGCGACGATATCGGCTTTGGTCCGGTACTTCTTCGCATCCATCTCGTCCCAGTTGGCCTTCTCGCCGCGGCCGGCTTTTGCGGCGTACACGTTGCCCGACATGATGTGTACGATCACTTCGCCGAACGAGCGCATTTCTTTGCGGAGCCGGTAATCGTACTTGTCCGCGGGGAAGTCCTGCGCCATTTCCAGCACTTGCTTGTTGACGCTCGAGAAATACTGGCTTATCTGCTGGGCAGGCGTCTGGGGCTGCTGCGCCAGCGCTGCGACCGCAGTGGCCAGGATTAGAGTCGCGAGCGCCAGGCCGGGAGAGATTCGCTTCCAGGTGCGATCGCTCGAGTTAGTGGAATTCGCCGAAATGTGCATGGCTGATACTTATATCACGCACTTGTATTCCGCTTTCGGCTCCTTTACGCTTTCATCAGCTTCTCCATGGCCGTGGCGAAGATATCGAGCGCGCGCGGCGTCTATTACGATGTGCGAGCCGAGGTGGAGTGAAGCCCCTCGTAGAAAGATCGCAGTCGTCGCCGGTAGCTTATCCCGGCAGCTTCGATAATATCGTTGTGGCCGGCGCCGGGCACGATCCAGAATGATTTTGGTTCGGGCGCGCCGGTAAACAGAGCCTGACCAAGCTGTAAAGGAATGATTTCGTCTCGATTGCCGTGAATGAAAAGCACGGGCGCGTGGCTTCGGCCAATTTTGCCGCGTGAATCGAAGCTCCATGTGAGCCACGGGCCGATGACCGGCAACACAGTGCGCGCGACATCTTTGCCGGATGTGAACGGCGCCTCGAGCACCACAGCCGCGCATGCCCGGTGAGCAGCAAGGTCGACGGCAACTGCCGTGCCTAGCGATTCGCCATGCAGAATGATTTGCTCCGGACGGAAACCTGTTTTCACGAGGTGATCGTAGGCTGTCTCGGCGTCCGTGTAGAGGCCTTTCTCGGTTGGGCGCCCGCCACTCTTTCCGTATCCCCGGTAATCGATGACCAGGATCGAAGATCCAGCGGCCGCGATCTCGCGAATGTGAGAATAGCGATCTGTGATATTCCCCGCATTTCCGTGGAGAAACAAAGTCACGAAGCGCGCATTTTGGGCCTCGACCGACCAACCATGAATACGGACGCCATCTGGAGTATCGAGCCAGACGTCGACGGCTCGCAATTGCGCCTGTCCATCCCAGAACCCCTCCGGGTACTTGGAAGGAAAGTACACGGAACGACTGGCCATGAAGTACAGCAATCCGTAACTCATCACGGCCAGGATCGGGTAGGCGATGTATCTAGGAATGTGCCCCACGTGATGCCAATCGAACGCCACAATTATGTCTTGATCAGCTTCTCCATAGCGCTCGCGAAAACGTCGATCTCGCCTGGTGTCGTATAGATATTCGGCGTCACGCGCAAGCCTTCGAAATCTTTATGGACGATGGCCACGACCAGGATGCGGTGCTGTTTCCACAGTTCGTCGGCTAGCGCGGGGGCTTTCTTGCCTTCCACGGAAACCAGAACGACGCCGCAGCTCTGCTCGGGATCGGGACTGGTGCGGATGGTCACGCTCGGGAAGCGCGTCAGGCGCTCGGTCCAGAGGCTGCGGAGATAACGCAGGCGCGCGGCTTTGCGTTCGGCGCCGATCGATTCGTGAAACGTCAGGGCCTCGGCGATGGCGTTGTGGTTGGCCGCCGGGTGCGTACCGATTTCTTCGAATTTGCGGATGTTGGCGTTCATCGAGGCGGGCGCGGCCATCATGGGCCACAGCTTTTCAATTTTCGCCTTGCGCACATAAAGAAATCCTGTGCCATGCGGCGCGAGCAGCCATTTGTGAAGGCTGGTGCCGTAGTAATCGCAATCGAGGTCTTCGTGTTTGAACGGAAACTGCGCGTAGGCGTGGGCGCCGTCGACGATGGCCTCGATGCCGCGGCTGCGCGCCATCTGACAGATCTTTTTCACGGGGAAAATCTGGCCAGTCAGGTTGGTGATGTGGCAAAAGTGGATCACGCGTGTGCGCGGCGTGATGGCGCGCTCGAAGCGCTGATAGAGATCGTCCATCGAGGGGGGCGGCGTGGGGAACGGGATCATGTTGAGCTTGATGCCGTCGCGGCGCTCGCGCTGCTGCCAGGTGGTGATCATGCGCGGATAGTCCTGATCGGTGGTGAGGACTTCGTCGCCGGGCTTCAGATCGATGCCGAGCTGCGCGATTTCGAGAGCCTCCGAAGCATTACGCGTGATGGCCAGTTCCTCGGGGTCGCAGCCAAAGCTAGCGGCGAGGCGCGCCCGCACGCTTTCGATTTCGGGCTCGAGCACGGTCCACATGGTGTAGGCGGGCGCCATGTTGCTGAACTCGAGCTGGCGCCGCATGGCGTCCTGAACGATTTTGGGCGACGGGCAGACGCCGCCGTTGTTCAGGTTGACGATGTTGCGATCGACGGTAAACGCCTGCTGGATTTCGCGCCAGAAGTCTTCGTCGCGGGCGGTCTGCTCGGGCGTGCGGCTGTTGACGGAGGAGGCCGCGGCGCGTGCGCGATTGATGGAATCGGCTTTCAACGCGGCGAGCCCGGTGGCTGCGCGGAGGAACGTACGGCGTTGCATGGTGGCTCTTTCTCCGCTTCCTTACGGTCGCGGCTCCGTCGAGCGGCGAATTACGTGGCTGTGGCTTTGCGCCACGTCTCGATGGCGCGGTTCATCTGGGCGCGCTCCAGCAGAAACTTCTCGTTCTCGTGTTGATTCGCCTTCTCGCCCGGATCGTCGGCGAGATCGTAAAACTCATTCGGCCCGCTTCCGTTGTTGCGCAAAACCAGTTTGAAGCGGCTGTCGCGCGCCATTTCCGTGTTGCGGTACTGTCCGAACACTAAGGTACGCCAGCGCGTCTTCTTGGGCAAGGGCTTGCCCTCGAGCAGCAGCAGATAGCTGCGGCCGCAAAGATTGCGGCCCGCGGGCAGCGGCACTTCCAGAAGGTCGCAAAGAGTCGGCACAAAATCGTAGGCGCTGACCGGTTCGTTGCGGACGCTTTGCGCCGGAATGCGACCCAGCCAGTGCCAGATCATGGGCGCCTGCATCACTTCCTCGTACATGTTGATGGGGTCGGAAGCAAGGCCTCCGGTCCACAACCCGTGGCGGCCGAGAAGATATCCATCGGCGCTGGTGATGACCACGATGGTGTTTTCGCGCAGGCCGCGTTGCTGCAGTTTGGCGAGCAGCAGCGGAATCTGGTCGTCGAAGGCGGTGATGGCGGCAGCGGCTTTGCGGGTGTTGCCCACGGTATCCGTCAAATAGTTTTTGCCGCGCAGCGCGTTCGCGGCCGGACGCTCCCAACCCGTGGTGGTGAAGTCGACCTTAGCGTACATGTCGGTATAACGCGATGGATGGCCTTCATAGGGTGGATGCGGGTTGAGATAGCTAACGGTCAGGAAGAACGGCTTGGCGGGAGTTTGCTGATCGAGAAACGCGCCGGCCTTGGCGGTGAGTAGGTCGGTGAGGTGGCCCTTCTCGGAAATTGCCTGGCCGTTCCAGTTCATTTTCGGATCCTGGTAAGCCGCGCCATTCAGCGTGTACCAGAAGCGGAAGCCATGCTGCGGAGTCTGGTCGTCGCCGATGTGCCAGTTGCCTACGTAGCCGCATTCGTAACCCGCGCCGGAGAGGAGGTCGGAGAGCATCACTTCGTTGTGGAACGAGGGCGGCGGCGCGGCCTGCCCTTGCGGCGGATTCTCGATGGGTTCTCCTGTCAGAAAATCCTGGATGCCGTGCTGGCTGGGCACGCGGCCGGTGAACAGCGTGGCCAGGCTCGGGGAGTCCGCGGGCGTGCAAACCAGATTATTCTGGAAGCGTGCGCCGGCTTGCGCGAGCTGATCGATGTTCGGCGTCCGGATCTCACGATTGCCGTAGCAGCCGAGCATCCAGGAGCCCAGGCCATCGGCGACGATTAAGACAAGATTCGGGCGCGGCGCGGGGCGCTCTTTGCGCGCGAGCGCGGGCATAGCCAGGCCGCCCAGTAGGAAGTTCCTGCGGTTTAAGGACATGGGTAAAAGGCCATCATGCCACAGCGGGAGCGTGGCTGTTTGGATCTTCGGCCCGGGACGTCTGGTAAAATTTTAAGAGCAGATCCCCGAAACAGGCGGCGTAGCTCAGTTGGTTAGAGCGACGGTCTCATAATCCGTAGGTCGAGCGTTCGAATCGCTCCGCCGCCACCACTCTATTTGGCCTTGTGTGATCATGATGAGTCTATGTTCAAACAGCTAGTGATTGGGTTGAGCTTCATGTATGCCGCTTCGGCCGCGCCGTCCGCCGAATGGAAGCCGCTCTTTGACGGCAAGGATCTCAGCGGCTGGCAGCATGTCGGCAAAGGTTCGATGAGCGTTGAGGGCGGATTGATTGAAACGCACGGCGGCATGGGACTGCTTTACTGGACCGGGGGGAAGATCGGCAACTGCACCCTACGGGTTGTGTACAAAATGCGGGATCACAACGATAATTCCGGCGTGTACGTGCGCATCCCGGTCGAACCGCGCGAGCCTTGGATGCCAGTGCACTACGGGTACGAAGTGCAAATCGACAACGAGCCCGAGAAATCGAACGAGGACGATTATCACGTTACCGGCACGCTCTACTCGCTGACTAAGCCACTGGCAAGACCCGGAAAGCCAGGACCCGAGTGGAACACGATGGAGATCACATTAGATGGGCCGCGCACGATCGTGGTTCTGAACGGAGTCAAGGTTACGGACTACACGGAAGGGCAACCGGTCCCTCCGCAGAAATTCGATTTCGAACCGCTCCGGGGGCCGAGGCCGCTCGAAGGCTGGTTCGGATTACAGAATCATGGCGGCCACGACGTAGTGTTTTTTAAGGAAGTGTCGATCAAGCCGCTCGAGAAGGCGGGCCGGTAGTAACTACTTCAATTCCGACTCGATCGCGTCCAGTTCCTTGCCGGCTTCCGCCCAGCGGCCCTGCCCCGCTAATTGTTTGTAGCGCTGCAAGTGAGTTCGCACGCTCTCCAGGCGTTTGTCGCTGACGGATGGTGGAGGGCCCGTCGCGCCTGCAGCTATTGCGGCCGTTCCCTTCTGCGGCACCTCCGCCGGTTGCCGGCCGCCGCCACTCAGCTCAGCCAGGGCCTGCTCGTAAGTGTCGGTATAGATCAGCCGCTCTCCTACCACCAGTACAACCTTCTTTAACTGCGGCATCCGGGCTTGCGTCGCCTGAATATAAACCGGCTCGACGTATAGAAACGTGTCATTAACCGGCAGCACGAGCATTTGGCCGCGAAGCACTTGCGAGCCCTGCTGATTCCACAAGGTGAGGTCCTTGGATATGTTCTGGTCCTGATTGATTGCCGCATCAATCTGCATTGGGCCGCGAATCAGCTTCTGTTTCGAGAGCTGAAGCACCACCAGCTCACCGAGGTTCTCGCCGTCGCAGCGCCCCACCATCAAGCCGATCAAGTTGTCCTTCGTGCGCGGCGTGAAAGGCAGGATTAACATGAACTCGGGACGATCCTGACTTGGCAACGAAGCGACCACATAGGTCGGCGTCATAGGCTCGCGCTGCCCACCCTGCCCGTTGCTGTAACTCGCTATATCCCAGACATCTTCCTTGTTATAAAAAGCCTGCGGATCCAGCATGTGGTAAGTGCGGTAGACTTCCGCCTGAGTGCGGAACAGTATTTCCGGATACCGGGCATGCGTGCGCAGATCCGCCGGCATTTCCGAGGCCGGATGGAAGAGCGCGGGGAAAAGATTGCTGTACGCCTGGATGATGGGATCGGCCGGCGCGAAGATGTAAAGGTTAGTTGCGCCGTCATACGCATCTATCGTGGCTTTAACGGCGTTGCGTATGTAATTGACGGTTCCAATATTCGGCAAATCCACGCTGCGCGAGTACGGATGGGCGTCCGATGTTGTGTATCCGTCTACCATCCACACCAGACGGCCATCCTGGCCGATCACCAGGTATGGGTCCGCATCCCATGAAAGGAAGCCAGCCAGATATTGGAGCCTCTCCCGAACATTTCGCCGGATCATCATCCGGCTCTTATCGGTGAAGTAGTCGGTCAGCAGAATATTGAAATCGCCGTGGTCGATGGCCGCGGCCAGACGCACGGGAAAAGATGAGATGGGGAATCCGCCCTTCCCCGCGTAAACAGAATGCACGTTATCCGCGCCGGAAGGATAGTTGAATTCCTCCTGACGGGTGTCCAGGAAGATCGGCTCATGCACCATCTCGCCATAGTAAATTTCCGGGCGAACGAGCTTCACTCCCGGCGCCGTAACCTCCGGAGGCATGTTCTGAATCAGGAAGACAGGCAGCCCATCGGGACGTATCTTGCTGACTTCCGCGAGCACGAGTCCGTAACCATGCGTGTAGATAAAGTGAGAATTGATCCAGCTCTGCGTGGCGCCGGTTACTTGATGGATATCCAGCTCGCGGGGCGAAAGCAGCACCTGGCGATAATTCCCGCCAATGGTGTACCGGTCGACGTCGGTCTCGGGAAATACGTAATACGAGCGCAGCGCCTGCGTCTGGGAGACCGTGTCATGGAAAGGCCGCCAATCCCACAGGCGCACGTTATCCAGCAGATTGCGGTGGCGGGCGGGATCGATGGTGGCATTGGGGTTGACCTTGAATTCGATTTCGTCGGCTCGCTTTTCAATCCCGAAAGCGCTGCGCGTGGCGTGGATGTGGGCTTCGATGTAGGGCCGCTCGAGCGAAATCTCATTGGGCCGCACATGCAGCGTAGAAACTACGCCGGGCACAATGACCCGGACGACGAATGCCAGCGCCATGGCGGCGGCGAGCACCCAGCGTCCCGCCCATACGAAGATCGCGGCCAGGACGCAGGCGGCAATCATCATCCACTGCAAAGGCAGACCGATGAAGTTATCCACATAGTCCACGCCCACCAGAAAATTGTGCTGGTTGAGCACCATCTCATAGCGGCCGAGGAAGAATCGAACGGCCAGCGCGAAAAGGCCCACCACAAGTGCGCCGCGCAGAAACTTCGACTCCAGGCCGCCTTCCAGCCGGAAAATCCTGGGATCGATCTCACGCATCTCCCGCAACTCCGGGATGCGGTGGCGCAATTGCCAGATGCGCGCGGCGATCCAGTAAACCAGGATGGAGACCACGATCACGGCCAGCACATACTGGCGCAAGTCAGAATAGAAAGGAAGATCGAACAAGTAAAAGGCCAGCGAGCGGCCGAAGACGGGATCGTGCCAGGCTTTCGCGGCTTCCGGGAGATGACGGCTGCCGGCATAGCGAACCACGACCCAGGTATCGAGCGCTGCCGCCGAGACGATAAAGGCGATAGCCAGCAGCGCCAACGCCGAAAGCTTGGCATAAGTCCGGTGCTCGCTGAGACTCGTCCCTGCGAATTTAAGGGCGCGCGCATGCGCGATCCAAAGCGCGGCGAACGCGAGCACCGTGGCGGCAGCGAGCGGGCCTAAACTGTACAGATAGAGGTTCAACCAGGTATCGACCTGGCCGAGTTCCTTCCACCACTGGTAATCGATAACGACCGAGGCAATGCTGCGCGCACCAATGAGCGCCAGGAAAATGAGAACGAACAGCGTAATGCGGAGCGCGCGCTTGCGTGGTGGCCGGCGTGGCAACTGATGCTGAGCCATGTGCTGCCGAGATTATGACACAGCAGGGGTCGTGAACGAGCGAGCGGGTTCCCGGCGCGCCCTAAACGGCAGCGTCCGGAACGAACCTCAAGCATCGCGCCTGATGGAATTACCGTTACAAAGTAGATGAAACCCACGCGTTGTTGACATTTGTATCAGGCTCGCGCATCATAACGTACTCGCCTGAATAGCTTAAGTCAAAGGAACATTGCGGTAGCTTAAAAGGGATCGATGACAATACTGAAACGCAGAAGCAGGATGGTGAGCTTCCGTCTCTCCGAGGAAGAGTACGAAGGCTTGAGACGCATTTGTATGACGGTAGGGGCCAGAAGCCTGTCCGACATCGCGCGTGACGCCGTTCAGCGGTTGCTCAGCAACGGCTCGGAACCCAAAAGCGACGGCGATGCAAAACTTCGAGCGCTTTATGAAAGGATGGACGCACTGGATCATGAGGTGAAACGGCTGGCCGCCTTAGTGGACCAACGCAATACTGTAGCGGCAGAAGCCGGCCGGGCGAGTTCGTAAGACTACGCCGGCCTCGAGCAAACTGGAATCTTCAGCGCTGGGGCTCGATCAATCCCTTCTCCCGCTCCCATTTCTTCAGCGGGATAGCCAGCAAAACAAACAGAATAATGGCAACCAGCATGGCCAGCACCAGCCTATTGTAAGCAACCGCGAGGCCGACGGATGCGGTGGCCCAGAGAGACGCGGCAGTCGTCAGGCCATGAACGTGGCCGCGTGCGCGCACAATTACTCCCGCACCGAGAAAGCCGATCCCGGTGACTATCTGCGCCGAGATGCGGGTATCAGAGGTGTAGATCTGCGAGATCAACCCGAAAGCACACGCGCCCAGCGAGACTGCGGCAAAGGTGCGCACGCCCGCTTCGATGCCCATGTGCTCGCGCTGCCAGCCGACCAGGCCTCCGAGCACGGCAGCGATGATCACACGAAGCGCCAGTAGCAGGTCCTGCTGCCAGATCATAGTGACTGAAATAGTATCTTGGATGACTCCGGCCGGCAAGTAGCTCACTGGCCGGGTTGCTGAACAGGCGACGCGAGTCCTATGGAAGTGGACCGACAGGCGAATTCGTGGGCAAGTTGTTCCCGATGGTCGTTGCGTTGGCATCGCACGTCGGATGCCCAAAACCGCCCGCACTCACTGGATGACCATGAGCGTCCGGCGTGATGTCGTAGATGATGTTGTCCGTTCCAGGTTTCGCGCCCGCGACTCCACCCGGCACGTTATCGAAATTCAGGGCGTGCCGGACCTTCCAGGCAATGATATGGTCCGTGCAGGAAGTGTCGCCGCTCACACCGATGGCGCCAACCAGCGTGCCGGTCTTGTTATAGAGCGCCAACCCGCCGCCAAACACGTTCACGCCGCCGATCTTGTTACCCACCATGGGGTCGTTGTTCTGTCCGTAGTTCTTGGAATTGCCGCCGTAAGCTACTCCCGTGTCCACAGGATTGCTGTGCTGCAAGCCGTAGAGAGTTCCACCTGGTTGTACCGCCGAATAAAGATTCGCAGTCGATAGCGCAAATCCGGGCAGGCTGAACGCGTTCGCCGTATTCGCTTTCTGCGCCGAGATCACGCGGCTTCCGGGCCATTGAGAGCCACGATCCGCCCCCGAAAACGTTACCAGGCAGACCACGCCATCCCGGTTGACCACCGTGGCCCACATGTTGAAGCCCAGGCCGCTATTTCCTGCACCGGTCACCACCGTAGTCAAGGCGCTTTGTACCGCTGAGAAACTCGGCGCGTTCTTACATCCACTTCGTCCGTCATTGTCGTCATCTGCGAATGCCGCATATGGAACCAGCAAGCACCCGGCCAAGCACACCAATTGCATCCTGTGGAAAGCTCTTTTCATGGTGTGAATCCTCCTCGGTCGTTATCTGATAAATGGCGGTCGGTTGTCAAGTTAACTTAGTGGAGGTCAGTAAGTGCTCTTTACCCATCCGCCATCCACCGCCATGGATGCGCCGGTTATGTAGCTGGCGCGCTCCGACGCCAGAAAAGCCACGACACTCGCGAATTCTTCCACCTCCGCCAGCCGGCCGAGAGGA
>JBGPKX010000038.1:0-23263 GCA_041486185.1 Bryobacteraceae bacterium
GTGATTTGCTCGTCCGTCAGCGGGTGCGCGCTATCTTCCTCTTCGATCATCTTCTTGACGCGGCGTTTGAGCAGCAGCAACGGCGTCCCGCTCCCCGATGGCCCTTGCACGGCTTCAGAGAAAAAGTAACGCAGCTCGAAAACGCCTTGCGGCGTGTGCACGTACTTGTTGGCCACGGCGCGGCTCACAGTGGAGGGATGCACGCCCACCTCTTCGGCCACCTCTTTGATCATCATAGGCTTGAGAGAATCCAGACCCAGCGCCAGAAACTCCTGCTGGCGGCGCACGATGCTCTCGCAAACCTTGAGGATGGTCTGCTTCCGCTGCTCGATGTTCTTCATCAACTGGATGGCGGAAGTGTAGCGCTCGCGCACATAGTCGCGTACGTCTTTGGTAGCGCCGTTATCGCGATCCAGCATTTTTCGGTACTGCGAATTCAACCGGAGCTGCGGAATCTCCTCGTCGTTCATCTGAATGACGTAGTTGTCGCCATCCTTGATGAAGTGAACATCCGGCTCCACGACACGCGCGCCGGGTCCGGAATAGCGCAGGGCGGGCCGCGGATTCAGGCGCTTGATCACCTTGACGGCGATATCGATATGCTCGGGCGGGCGGCCCAGCACCTTGGCCAGCTCGCGAAACTGCCGTGTCTCGAGCAGCCGCAGGTGATTCGCTACAATCTGCCACGCCACGCCGCCTTTGGCATTGCGGCTTTCGAGCTGCAGCAACAGGCATTCACGCAAATCCCGCGCGCCCACGCCGGCCGGATCGAGCGAGTGCACCACTTTCAACGCGGCTTCAATCTGCTCCTGCGTGTGGTCGCCCATGGCCGCGATTTCTTCGAGCGATGCCGTCAGGTATCCGTCTTCATCGAGATTGCCGATGATGGTCTCCGCCGCGTCGCGAATGTCTTCGGAGAGCAAGCTGACGCTCAACTGCGAGCGCAGATGATCGCCCAGCGTGAAAGGCGCCGAAAGGAAAGTCTCAAACGATGGCTTCTCGACCGACTCAGCGGCCGGACTCTTGTAGCCTGGATCCAGATAGTCGTCGAAAAATGAGCCGAAGTCGATTTCGTCGAAGGGATCGGCCGAAGCGGGCGTTTCCTCGGTAGCGGGCAGGGCAGCATCCAGGGGCGCGACCCCCTCAGCCACCTCGGCCACGACCTCCGGGGGAACACTGGGCTCCATTAAGATTTCACCGGGAGTCTCGATCGCCAGGATCTCCACCGACGCTTCACTCAGGCCATTCGTGCTGTCCAGAATTTGCTGGTCGGCGGGTTCATCCATCCGATCCGTTTCGAGCTGCGCCAGCACTTCTTCAGCCGCGACCTCGTCGGCACCCTCTTCGGTGGCTTCTTCCAGGACGGGATTATTGACGATCTCCTGGTTGATCATCTCCTTCAGTTCCAGACGGTTCAACTGCAGGACCGTCACCATCTGGACGAGGCCCGGCGTAAGGATCTGCTTTTGCGCGACCTTGAGCTGAAGCCTGGGTGAAAGCAAACTCATTGCTGCTTCTTATGATAACAAAGCCGCCGCAAAGGCAGATTGCGAGTGTCTCCCCCGGCCGGGATCGAAAGCCTTATTTTTGAACCAGATTCAGTTAGGAAAAGGTGAGTTTTCGCCCAATGTAAAGGACTCGCCCAGGTACACTCGCTTTACCTCGGGATCGCGCCCCAGGGCTTCGGGACTGCCGGCGCGGAAGATGCGCCCGTTGTTAATGATGTACGCCCGATCGGTCACCATGAGGGTTTCGCGCACGTTGTGGTCCGTTACCAGGATGCCGATGCCGGAGCGCTTCAGATCGAAGATGATGCGTTGCAGCTCGAGGACCTGGATGGGATCGATGCCCGAGAATGGCTCATCGAGCAGGAGAAAACTGGGCTCGATCACGAGCGATCGCGCAATTTCGACGCGCCGCCGCTCACCGCCCGAGAGGGTGTAGCCTTTGTTTTGCCGCACTTTCTCGAGGCCAAGCTGATCGAGAAGCCGCTCCATCCGCTCGCGCCGATCACGTGGGCGCATGGGAAGCGTTTCCAGGATGGCCATGAGGTTGGCCTCCACGGTCAGCTTGCGGAACACCGAAGCTTCCTGCGGCAGATAGCTGATGCCGCGCCGGGCGCGCTGGAACATGGCCAGCGCGGTAATGTCATTGTCGTCGAGAGCCACGCGACCGGAATCCGGGCTGATCAGGCCGACAATAATGTAGAAGGAAGTCGTCTTCCCTGCCCCGTTGGGGCCCAGCAGACCAACCACTTCGCCCTGCTGCACGGATATCGAGACATCGTCCACGACTTTCCGGCCGCGATACGACTTCGAGATTTCGTGTGTTTCCAGTCTTCGCATTGGAGGGAGATTACTTGCGACGCAGACGACTCGTGGCGCGTTGCTGCGCACTGCCGGATACCAGCAGCCTATCATCGTTGACGAAGTAGGTCAATTCCACCCCGCGTGTGTAACCCTTTTTGCTGTCCACCATTTGCGCCTGCCCACCGCGTAAAATGATGCGCTCGTTATCGGTGTAATACTCGGCATGATCGCTCGTGCCGGTGCGGGTGCGGTCCGGCGCGACCTGCACGATTTCCACGTGGCCGTCAGCGTAAGCCTTTTCGATACGCGAGCCCTCGTCGCCGCTGTCTTTCTTTTCGTCCTTCTTCGATTCGGCCAAGATTGCGCGCAAGTCGTCGCCCTTCACCTGTAAACCCGGCCGGTTGAGAACCACGCCGCCCGTGTAGTGCGCCAGGCGGTCCTGATCGGTGTAAACCAGCTTGGCGGCTTTCACGATGACGAAGGCCGGGGTGGCCGGCTGAGGGTTGGGAGTTGACTTCGTCGCCGCGGCACCGTGTCCCCGCGTCGCTGCGCCAGCCCTTGTCCCCGCCTCTGCCCCTCCCTGGCTGTCGCCTTCTTTCTTTTCCATAAACTGCGTCACCACGTTCCCCGCCGCGCTCAACATGCGCTTTTCACGATCGACATCGGTGCGCTCGGCGGTGATCCTGTCGCCTTCCTGCCACATGACGACGTGCCCTTCGTAGTGCAGCAGGCGGTTGTGGTTGGCGGCGGTCATACTTTCGGCCATGGCCTCCACCGGCTGATCGCCGGACAACATGCCTGAAGGCGAATTCTTCTTGTCGGACTGGCGGCTGGAGCTGACGTGGCCTTCGGCGGCGAAATCGCCGGTCTTCTGATCGATCCGGATGTGGTCCGCCGAAGTCGCTCCCGTGGCATCCCAGACGCGCGCCGCCGTGTCGAGCGTCATCACATTTTGGTCCGCCTCCATCCCCGCGCGATCGGCCCGGGCCCGGCGATCGCCTTCTTCGTAACCGAAATCATTCCACTGCTCCATGCGCTTCATCTGGCCGGTTTTGGGATCGAACTCGGCCGACATATTCTTGCTGTGCGTCCTGGACACCGCCTGCTTCTTGGCGCGCTCTTCGGAATTGGGTTGAGTTTCGGTTTGGACGCCGGTGGCGCGAAAGGACTGAAGCCGGTTCTCCGGCCCGTAGGCCATCGTCATTTGCGCGGCATCAAGCCGGCGCTGGCGCTGAATGGGCTGGTTGGGGATAAAGTCGAGCCGGCCGGGCGCCAGCGTTTGCACCATTTCGATTTCGCGGCCACCTGAGCGCATGCGCACCTCGATGGCCTGGCTGCGCACGATGCGTGTCTCCGGCAGCTTGCCATCCGGCGCAGCGACGGGCTTTGACTCGATCGTCGCGTTCCCGCTGCCCACGGCCTTTTTCAACACGCTCTCGTTATTCACGGTTTCAAAATCCAGATCCACCACGTCGCTGGTCATGGTGGTTTCCGAGCCGTCCGATAGGGACATCAGCCGGGCATTCTTCCTGCCGGAGACGCGTTCCACCTCACCGTATTCGGAATAGGTCACGCGCAATTCTTCAGCCGCGTACTCCAGTTTGCGCCGCGGATACTCGTCCACGCCGCGCGCCTCAACCGCGTCGATCTGGCGGATCACGCCGTCCGGAAGCTGCACGATGGCTGCTTTGGCGTTTACCACCGTGTTCTGGCGTGTAAGCCGCGCCCCGTTAGTCAGCCAAACCACCGATGCCGCTTCCTTGTAAGTCAGCTCGCCGGCTTCAATCTTCATGGGCAAAGCGCGCGGGCCGGGGGCCTGATGATCGATCTCGGCATCGTGGTTCAGGTGCAGTTCGCGCGTTGTCGAGTCGTAGGACGCGCCCACGGACTTGCCCGTGCCGTTCTCAAATGTGAAGCTGGCCGGCCGGTCCGTCTGGGCCTTGCCGGTCTTGACGTCGAAATGCACTCCAGAAGATTTGATATTGACCAGGGGCCGCGCGGACTGGCCTTCAACCGGAACACGCAGAGTGATCTGGACCTCGCCATCGGAATACAAGTGTGAACCGGCTTCATCGAACTCAGCGTTGGCGCTCTTCACCAAATTGTATTCATCGCCGTTCTTGTTGTAGATCTTCAACTCGACCTGGTCGAGATGAACGTGGTTGCTGCCCTGTTCCTGCGTTACTTTGTCGGTGGTTATCTCCCAGGTCGTGCGGCCCGCCTCGGTGTGGGCGTATTGGAAATGGTCGCGCAAGCCGCTGATGGTACTCGGCAGCATTGCCGGCCTGGTAGGAGCTTCTGCCTGGAGGGTTCGTTTCTTGGCTTGGTAGGTTACTGCGATCCCCGCGAGAATAGCCATTATGGCCAGGAGCAGCAGCCAGCGCATTCCTCGCATTTATCCACCACTATAGCAGCGGTCAACGTAGGACAGGTCCCGCACCACTCCTGCCTGTCGATTGAGCATGAAGTGAAAGACGGACAGGCAGGAATGCCTGTCCTACCTACGTTACCTGCGAGAGCCGCGCCGGCGATTCTTCAACGCGGCCTGACGCCGCTTGGTGCTGGAGCGCTTGGGTTTGGTGATCCGGAATGTGCCGCTGCCCTGGTATTCCGCCTGATAAAGGTTTGCTTTCTGCGTCTGGCCTGTGGTCTTTTCGTCCATTCGGATTCCTCAGGAGGTTGTTGAAAGACGCGACACAACCGCCTCCTCACGGTCGCGGCTCAGAATACGATCGCTGAATTCAGGGCAGTTGCCGAGCCGCGCACGTTAGCAAGCGGTGTCCGAAACACCTTTTCAACACGCTCTTAGTGCAGTATAGCAGCAGGCACAGGCCGGACTTACTTCACGTCGCTGATCAGCACCAGGTCGCTCGTGTGCATGCCGCGCGAGATGGCCAGGTTGCCGTCGCGCGACCAGCCGAAGGAATAGATCTCACCGCCGTGGAAATCGGTGATGGAGCGGGGAGGCGAGCCATCGAGCGGCTGGCTCCAGATATTGGAGATGCCGCCGAGGTTGTCCACGTAATAGATGGCACGGCCGTCCGGGCCCCAGCGCAGTGCGCTGTCCACGGACACAGTGGTGGCAAACTCGAAGATCTTCGCCGGCCGGCCGCCTTCGGGAGGAAACACACCGATGCGCCAGACCGGCTTGGGACCGGACTCGCTGTACCAGCAGGCGATAGCGCCATCGCGCGGCGACACTGCGGGGCGCATACAGATTTCCGGGGACATCTCGACCGGTGCACCGCCCTCGATCGACACCTTCCAAATATGGAAGCCTCCTGCAGGAGCCGGGCGATGGAAGATCACCGACCGGCCGTCCGGCGTGGGCTGCGGCCAATTGCTGTCGATCTTGGAATCGGCTGTCACGGGAACTTGATTCCCGCCATCGGCATCCATTCTCCACACGTTCCAGGTTCCGGTGCGATTGGTGTGAAACACAATGTGTTTGCCATCTAGCGTCGCCGCGGGCGAGTAATTCCTGCGCGCGCCCGAAGTCAACTGCTTTGGCGCAGCGCCGTCCGCGTCGCGAGCCCACAGATCCACGGTATCGCTGGCATCGGCGGAGTACAGGATTTTTCCATCGGGCGTCCAGGACAGATCGTAATACCGGCCCGCGCCTGGCGTGAGCTGCTGAATGGATCTTCCGTCCCCTTTGGGGGCAAGCCAGATGCTGGTCAGAACCTGAAATTGCCGCGTGGTCAGTTGACGCGAATCCCCGGCGACGCTTACGCCAACATAGTCGTTCAAATCGTTGGTGATCTTGCGGGGTTTTCCGCCGTGCGCCGGCACTTGCCAGATCTGTTGGAAGGTGGATTCCGGATCCTGCCCGACCGCCATCAGCGCGGAGCCGTTCGGCAACCAAACCATGCGCTCCACGAATTGCCAGCGCTGGGAAGGCAGCGGCTTCTGTGCGCCGTTGCGCACATCGATGTCGGCCAGAGTGGTGTATCTTCCCTGGGCATCGGCGTCGTCATAGGCGACCGTAATCGCCCCTCCGTCCGGCCTCCATGCCGGCGCCGAGGCGAAGCCAAACTTTGTCGGATGCTTGCGCGAAAAGAGCCTTCGCTCTCCGCCGCCATCCAGGTTCGCAACGATCAAATCGTCGCGTGCCTCCAACTGGTTGCTCCGCAGAAACGCTACGCGCTTGCCGTCCGGCGAAAGGGTGACGGCGCTCTGCACATCGGTGATCAGTTTCTTTGGTGGGCCGCCGAACACAGGCACCAGATACAGTGTGCCGTGCTCAAAATTGTTCCTTTCATGCGCCGAATAATAAAGATAGGCGCCATCGTGTGAAAACGCCAGCCCGCCATATACGATGTTGGCCGGCGGGACGACGTTCACGCTGGCCGCATTGGCCGCCTGGCGGACCCATATGCCCTGATTCCCGCCCTCAACCAGCGTGTAGGCGATGTACTTGCCGTCGTGCGAAATACTGGTGCTGATGGCGTTGCCATTGGTGCGGAGCTTGACGACCTTGATTTCCTGGAAGGACGGTCCGCCGGGTGAAGTGACGAGTTTCCCGATGGTGGCGAGAGCGATTGCGGCGGACAAAATTACCACAGCGTACACCGCGAGGCGACGCTGGCGCGGCCGCACCCCACCTGCCACGGCGGCTCGCGTCGCCGCCGCCGGGGCCGCCGGCTCGCCCGGTTGGTAGGCTGGGGCATCGGCACCGCTCAGTCCGATGCGCTCTTCCAACCTCTTGAATCTGGGATGCGGGCGCACACCGGCCAGACGGTGCTCGACGCTCATCCATACCAGCCACCAGTCGCGATTTTCGTGCGCCTTCTCAAGCCAGTCGAGCGCCGCTTCGGTATCGCCCAGCACCGCGTGCGTCACGGCGATGTAGAACGGCGAGACGTAACGCCTCTCGGACATTTCGATCATCTGCGCGATGATCGCGCGCGCTTCCGATGGCCGGCCCGCGGCCGCGAGCGACGCCGCCATGGTCCAGAGCACAAGCGGGTTGCCGGGGGAAAGCGTGAGCGCCTTTTCGGCGGCGGCGACGGCCTCGGCGTGCATGCGCTTCTGGGTGTAGAACCAGGAGAAGCCCTGCTGCACCATGTACTGGTTCGGGTCGACGCGAGCAGCCCTCTGCAGCTGCTCGATGCCTTTGTCGAAGAGCCCGGCGTTGTAATAGACGAACGCCGCGGTCGCGCCGAGAACAGACGAGAGAGGATTCAACCGCTGGGCGCGCTCGATGCGCTCGATGGCTTCGTCATGACGCCCCCGCGTGCTGGCCAGGTAGGAGTACCACTGGTGCGCCGTCGCATAATCCGGGTTCAACTGGATGGCTCGTTCGAAGCCGCGCTCGGCGGCGTCCCAGTCCCGGTCGAGAGCCCAGGTGGCAAACGCAAATGAGCTGTGAGCTTCGGCGATGGTCGGATCGAGCTTCAGCGCCTTGAGGGCCGCGTCCTTGGCCGAGGCGAAACATTCCGACGGCGGAAGCATGTTCCAAACACCCAGCCAGTTGTAATAATCCGCCACGCCGGCCTGCGCCAGCGCGAACTGCGAGTCGAGCGTCAGCGCCTCGCTGAAAGCCAGCAGCGCCTTCGAGAGTCCCTCCTCGGTCGAAGTGCTCCAGTAGTACCGGCCTTTGAGATAAAGCTGGTAGGCCTGCGCGTTCTCGGTGCCGCGCTTGTGGAGCAGGTCACGCTCTTCTTCCGTGAGCCGGTGAATGATGGCCTGCGCCAGTTGCTCCGAAAGCGAGTCTTCGATATTCAGAATGTCGGTGAATTTCTCGTCGAACTTGGCCGCCCACAGGGGCGCGCCGTCGCTCCCTCTCACCAACTGCACGGTAATGCGGATGCGGTCTCCGGCGCGCCGTATGCGTCCGTCGAGGACGTAGTGGACATCCAGCTCGCGGGCTGCCGTCATCACGTCATGATCGCCCTGCGCATACCGCAGCACGGAACTGGTGGGCCGCACGATCATGCGCCGGATGTTGCTCAGTTTGGTGATGAGCGCGTCCGCCATGCCGACGCCCAGATACTCGTCACTCTTGTCGGCGGCGCCCAGCGACTGAAAAGGCAAGACGGCGATGCATTTCGGCCCCGTGGAACGCTCGGCGTCCGGACCGGTCTGGCCTCTGCCCGCCGAATAGGGCACGGCCGAAACCGGTTGTCCTTCGAGGTGCCGCCGCACGTCTTCCGCCAACTCCTCGACCGAAGCGTAGCGCTCGCCCGGATCTTCGCGCATGGCCTTCGCGACAATGTTCGCAAGGCTGCCGGAGAGCTCCGCCGAAGAGACGCCGGCAATTCCACCCGGTGAGCGATAGCGCTCCGGCCGGCGCCCCGTGATGAGTTCGCAGAGCAGCACACCGAGCGAGTACACATCGCTCACGGCGGTCGCCGGCTCACCGCGCAACTGTTCGGGGCTGGCGTAGGCCGGCGTCATCATGCGGAATCCAGCGGTGGTCGGCTCGGCGGAATGGGCGGGGACATCGGGATCGAGCAATTTGGCGATTCCGAAATCGAGCAGCTTGGGCGCGCCATCGGCCGTGACCAGAATGTTGCCCGGCTTCAGGTCGCGGTGGATCACCTGATGGTCGTGCGCGTAGGCCACCGCCTGGCACACTTTCTCGAAAAGCTTGAGGCGCTCCGCGACCGGCAGTTGCCGATCCTCCGAGTAGCGGTGAATGGACCGCCCGTCCACGTACTCCATGACGAAATACGGCAGGCCATCTTCGGTGGTGCCGCCGTCGAGCAGGCGGGCTATGTAGGGATGATCGAGATTGGCGAGGATCTGGCGCTCGTTGCGGAAACGGCGGACGATGAAGTCGATCTCCATGCCGCGCCGGATCAATTTGATGGCCACACGCCGCTCGAATTCATCGTCGGCGCGTGTGGCCAGATAAACCGACCCCATGCCACCGCGGCCGATCTCCTTCACCGTGCGGTAGGCGCCGATGCGCCGCCCGATATCGGCGTCTTCTTCCTCATCGGCGGGCGGAAAGGTCGTATCCGTGGTCAGCGCCGGCTTTTCGATGAACTCGCCCGCCTCCTGATGCGAGGCCAGCAGCGACTCCACTTCGTTCCGTAAAGATGGATCTCCGCGGCAGGCCTCGTCCAGAAAAGCCGCGCGCTTGTCCGCCTCACACGCGAGCGCCGAGGCAAACAGTTCCTTGACTTCATTCCAGCGTTCCGAAGTCACGGCCGGTGAGCCCTCGCGCTGAGTTCCCGATAGAGCCACGCCTTAGCCACGGCCCACTCGCGCTTCACGGTGGCGGGCGAGATGCCCAGAACCTCCGCGCTCTCTTCGATGGACAGTCCGGCGAAGAATCGCAGCTCCACCAACTTCCCTTGTCTGGGGTCGAATTTGGCCAGATCCGCCAGTGCATCGTCGAGCGCCACGATGTCGAAGTCGCGGCGATCGGGCATGGCCAGGGCATCATCGAGCGACAGCTTCAGGGCGCCGTCGCCGCGCTTGACGGCCTGCCGATTGCGAGCGTGGTCGATCAGAATGCGACGGATCATCTCCGCGGCGATGCCAAAAAACTGGGCGCGGTTCTGCCAGTGCACGTTTTTTTGATCGATCAGCCGCAGCCAGGCTTCGTGGACCAGGGCAGTGCTCTGCAGCGTATGCTCCCGGCGTTCCCGCCGTAAGTATCGCCCTGCCAGGCGCTTAAGCTCCTGGTAAACCAGCGGTGTGAGCTTCTCCAGAGCCTGGCGGTCCCCGTTGCCCCAGTCCACCAGCAACTGCGTGACAGCCTGTGGTGACGTGCTCAAGATGTAAGTCCTCGTGCTCGGCCAGTTACGAAAATTATAGCCCACCCCACCCGCGCCAGATCCGATAAAACACACTGGTAAAAACTCGCGTTTCGGTGAGCCATTTTTCGTGGCCGGCCCGCGTTTCTACTTGAGGGGAAGAAGCTCAAGGAGGATCCGATGGGTAAGAATTGGCTCAGAACGTGGCTTAGAGTTCTCGGTTTTTTCATTGTGGCGGTCACCGTGATTGCGGTCGGCGGCTTCAGCTATCTGTATTTGCGCAAGCCTGCCACGGCGCCGCCTACGGATGTGAAGGTGGAGATCACGCCGGCGCGGCTGGCCAGCGGCAAGTATCTCTTCAACCTGGCCGACTGCGACGGATGCCACTCGCAGCGCGACTTTTCGCGCTTCAACGGCCCGGTGGTGGAGAGCGGCCGCGGGAGAGGCAACGTCTTCCCGCAAGAAATGGACCTACCCGGGTTGATTGCCCCGCGAAATATCACCACCGACATAGAAACCGGCATCGGGAACTGGACCGATGGCGAAAAGATCCGGGCCATCCGTGACGGCGTCAGCCGCGATGGCACGGCGCTGTTCCCGATGATGGGCTACGAGCGCTTTCGTCACATGAGCGACGAGGATGTGTACAGCCTGGTGGCATACTTGAACACGCTGACGCCGGTGAGGAACGCAGTGCCGCGCAGCAAGATCGCTTTTCCAGTGTCGCTCCTGATGAAGAGCGCGCCGCGCCCGGCGGGCCACGTACCCGCGCCCGGCCGCTCCAACAAAGTGAAGTACGGCGAGTACCTGGTGACGCTCGCGGGCTGCATGGAGTGCCACACACCGGCAAAGAACGGCAAGCCACTTCCAGGCCTTACCCTGGCCGGTGGCCAGCAGTTCCGCTTCCCGGGGAACATGACGGTGGTGAGTGCCAACATCACGCCGGACCCGCAAACCGGAATCGGCCGATGGAGCGAGCAGGATTTTCTCGACCGCTTCTATCAGTACAAAGACTACGTCGAGAAAGGTTCGCCCGCCGTAGGTCCCGAGAGCTTCACGCTGATGCCCTGGCTGAATTTTGCCCAGTTGGAGCCCGACGACTTGAAAGCCATCTATGCCTTCCTCCGCACGCAGAAGCCGGTGTATCACGTGGTGGACTCGCATCCGGTTTGGCAGGCGCAGGAGCAGAAGAAAAACCCGCACGGCTAAACGACGCACGGCCACTGGGGGCGCACAGGTCCCAGTGGCTCCGGCCGAATCGGTCACGCTCGAGCGGAACTACTCCCGCCCAACCCTCGTACTGTTTAGCAGCATGTCTTTCCGGCGCCCCTACACCGGCAGGGCGGCCGAATTCCTCAACCGGCGGGCCGCGCTTCGATTTACCATGGGCCGAACGTGACCAGCCTGCTCCAGGAATCCATCGCTCTTTGGCGGGAAAGCCCTGTCTCCATGCCCAACCTGGAGCGCGTCTACTCGACTGGCGAGCAGGCATCACGAGAGAGGCAATTGGACCGGTTTCTCGAGGGCATCGAAGTCGAATTGCGCAGCCCGCCAGGCACCAGATCGGAGCGGCAGGCTGTGCGGGAGCGGATCAATTCGGTGTTTGCCGGCTTCGCGAGAGCCGGTCTCGACCTGGAAGACCGGCATGTTGAATTACTGCTCGGTGGCGGGTTTTCAGCTATCGGTACCGAACTGGCAAAGTGCGCGCGGCGCTTCGATCCCGACGTCAGTACCGCCGACATTCTGCAGGCCAGCCGAAACGCCTGGACCGCGAGCGCTCTCCAGGTGCTGCTGGGCCAGAACATGCGCTTGACGCCCTCGATTTTCGCCTACAGCATGCTTTATCCATACACCGACAACTATCTGGACGACCCGTCTGTGGCCCGTGAGGCCAAGCTGGATTTCAATACCCGTTTCGGCCGACGGCTTGCGGGCGAAGCTGTAGCGCCGTCGAATCCTCATGAGAACACCATATGGCGTCTGGTCGAAAAGATCGAAGGGCAATACAGCCGGACCGGCTGGCCTCAAGTATTCACGAGCCTGTTGGCAATCCATCACGCCCAGAACGACAGCATCCGTCTTCTCCGGCGCGGTCTGGACTCGCAGGGGATCGATGTTTTAAAACTCAGCTTCGACAAGGGCGGCGCCTCAGTGCTGACGGACGGATATCTGGCCGCGGGATCGCTTTCCGCCGAGGAAGCTCAATTCGTATTTTGCTGGGGAGTGTTTCTGCAATTGGCGGACGACCTGCAGGATGTTCTCGAGGATTGCCAGGACGGCATGCTCACCATCTTCTCGGAGATTGCGGGGCGGGAGCCTCTGGATAAGCTGACGAACCGCACGCTCTGTTTCGCAGAGACCGTGATGCATTGGATGGATCGATTGCCGGGGCGGGACTCGCGGGCACTCAGAGACATGATCGAAAGAAGTTCGCGGTCTCTGATGATCCGAGCAGCGGGCGAGCTACCCGATCTCTATACCAGGGAGTACCTGGCCGAATTGGAGGCTCGCTCGCCATTCCGCTTCTCATTCTTGAATGAGCGGCGCAAGCAGCTTGGGAGACGAAAAGGGCTGTTAAATCGCCTGTTCGAAGCCTTCCTCGCGGGCGACGAGGACGAACCTGCATTTCCCTTACTTCCCAGCTCTTTGATGCCACGCTTTTGAGCGGCTGTAGGTTGTCAATTCCTCATGTACGCCTGAAGGCATCCGGTACGAAGTAGATAACAGCAATGCCAACGATGAGCGCAAGAGAAAGCGCTGGATAGAGGTAGGCGGCAGGAATCGCCAGCACGTAGAGCACCAGGGCAAGTACGGCTGAAAAACCGGCTGTTCGATCCACCAATCGAACCAGACCAGCTCCGGCTTATATTTGCCGACAATCTCGGCCGTCCTCGCCAGCCAGTCTTTAAGATATGGTTCGTCGGGCTGCGTCTTCTCGGGCTTGGCGGGGCCGTACAGACCGGCGTAGCGCGGGTCTCTCACGCCGGAATCGAACTTCATGCCGCCGCCGTAAAACCACCAATGCTCCGCGCGATGCGACGACGCGCCGAAATGCAACCCCTGATGGCGCACGGCCGCCGCCAGCTCGCCCACGATATCGCGCCTGGGCCCCATCTTGGCCGCGCTCCATTCCGTAAAGCTGCAGTCGTACATTGGAAATCCATCGTGATGCTCGGCCACTGGAACCACGTACCGCGCTCCGGATTTCCGGAATACTTCTGCCCAATCAGTTCAGAATGCGCTGTGATATCGTTGCTTACGATGAACTCACGCGATTCAGTTTCCCGCCGCTCTTTTCTCGCTCTCGCCACGGCAACTCCCCTGGTATCCGCCGCGCCGCAGGGGAAGCGCATTCCCGTGGGCCTGGAACTCTACTCCGTCCGCGACGAACTGAAACAAGACCTGATGGGCACCGTGCGCGCCGTCGCCAAGATGGGGTACGAAGACGTGGAGTTCTACGCGCCATACTTCCACTGGACGGACGCTTACGCCAGGGACGTGAGAAAGCTTCTGGACGATCTCGGTATTCGCTGCCTCTCCACGCACAACGACTCCCAATCCTTCACGCCCGAAAACCTTCCGCGCGCGATCGAACTGAACCAGATCATTGGCAGCAAGATCATTGTGATGGCTAGTGCGGGAAGAGTGCAGGGCCTCGATGGCTGGAAAGCGGTTGCCGACCGGCTCAATCAGGCCGCGGAGAAGTTGAAGCCGCTGGGTCTTCGCACCGGCTACCATAATCACGCGATGGAGTTCAGGCCCATCGAGGGACGGCGACCCATCGAAGTGATTGCCGAAAACACCGACAAGAGCGTCGTGCTGCAGTTGGACGTCGGCACCTGTATCGAAGCCGGCTCCGACCCGGTTGCGTGGATCGACAAAAATCCGGGGCGAATTCGGTGCATGCATTGTAAGGACTGGTCACCCGACGCCGGTAAAGGCTACAAAGTACTGTTCGGCGAGGGCGTGGCTCCCTGGAAGAAGATTTTCGAGGTTGCCGAGAAGACCGGGGGCATCGAATATTACCTGATCGAACAGGAAGGGAGCGCGTACCCACCGGTCGATACGGCGGAACGCTGCCTGGCTACGTTTCGGAAGCTGCACGCTTCGTAAAACGCAGCCCGTGGTAACCCAGGACCACGCGGGGGGCGCGGGGAACCGAGGGTTTTCTGCTTGGTCATCGACAAAAAGCCGCAGGTCCCCGCGTGGCCCTGCGCTACAAATTTCGGGCTTCCATGGCTAGTGCCGCGGCGCCGATCACACCGGACGGGTCCACGAGTTTGGAGCGAACCACGGGGACGTCGCGCCGCAGCAGACAACGTGCGCGCCAGCCAACGTCTTTCCGCAGCGGTTCGAGCAGCGCGTCACCTGCAGTGGAAATCTGCCCGCCGAGGATGATTACTTCCGGGTCCAACACATGCGCCAGTCCGGCGAGGGCGGCGCCCAGCACCTTTGTCGCTCTGCAAACGATGTCGGCGGCGACGGCGTCTCCTTGTTGAGCGAGATCGAACACTTCAGCGCACGTGGGGACTTTCGATCCACAACTGGCGAGCCGTGACTCCACCCCGCGATGAATGGCGGCGAACGCTTCGCTCTCGATGGCGCGCGCCGAAAACAGAGTTTCGAGGCAGCCGCGGTTTCCGCAGATACAAAGAGGCCCATCGGGGTCCATGGTGAGATGACCGATGTGCCCGGCGGCGCCGGACGCTCCGCGGAGAATCCGGCCGTTGGCAAGAACACCGCCGCCAACGCCGGTGCCCAGCGTGAGCATCACCGCATCCCGGCATTCCCGCGCCGCTCCCCAGGCTACTTCTCCCGCCAGGGCCACGCGCGCATCGTTATCGGCCGCGATGGCGACGCCTGCCGGCAGGACCGGCGCCACAATCTCCGCCAGCAACTGGCCTTCGAGATAATGCACCGTCCCGGGCAATACCTCCACGCGGGTGGTTTGCGGGTTGATGATGCCCTTGCAGCCGATTCCCACGGCTCCGATTGACACCGGCGGCGTAAGCAATTCTCGCAGCAACCCGTGCACGGCTTGCCGGAAATCGTCCAGCGAGGCGGGCGTATTCACGCGCCCGCTCTGAATGACGGCGCCCGTTTCATCCACGAGGGCCGCCTTGATCTGCGTACCTCCGATGTCGAGTCCCAGCAGCACTCCAGCCTCTTGTTTCACTCCGCCCATGGCCACCTTCCGAAAACACAAGAATACTCCCGTTGTCCGGCCGTTTCTGATATAGGTAGTGATCTCATGACGGCCGCGGCATCTTATTTCGAAAAGACGTTCGAGCTTCTGCGCGAGGTGCGAGATCGGGAGCTGGCGGCGATTGAGCAGGCCGCGGAAGTCTGCGCGTCACGCATTGCCCAGGGCGGCCTCGTGTTCCTGTTCGGCAACGGCCACTCGCGCATGATGTGCGAAGAGATGACTCCGCGGCAGGGATGCTTTCCGGGTTTCGTCGCTCTGGTGGAGCTGGCGCTTTCGAATCACGCGGACATCGTCGGCGCCAATGGACTGCGGGCGCCGCTCTACCTGGAGAAGTATGAAGGCTATGCGGAAGAGATTCTGAAGAGTTTCCATTTCGGTCAGCACGATGCTTTCATCGTCATTTCCACCAGCGGCATCCGTCCAGTGGTGGTCGAAATGGCAACCGGCGCGAAGCGGCGCGGCATGCCGGTAATCGCCATCGTGTCGCGCCAGCACTCGGAGCGCGTAGCGGCAGCGCACTCTTCCGGAAAGAAGCTAATCGACGTGGCCGATATCGTTATCGACAATCATTGCCCGCCGGGAGACTGCGTGTTCGAAGTCGAGGGCCTCGCATGGCGCACCGGCCCGGCTTCGACCGTGACTGGCGGAATGATCATCAACATGCTGCGGTGCGAAGTCGCCCAGCGTCTGGTCGCGCGTGGGTTGAAACCGGTGCTGCTGCCCAGCCATCAGTTCACAGGCGATACGGACGCCGCCGAACAACTCGAGCGGTTTTACGAAGCTTACCGCACGAGCCTGCGACATTTATATGAGTGATGTTTCGATCGTCCTCCTCGGCTCCGGATTTGTGGCGGAGTTCTACATGCAGGGCCTGGCCAACGTGCATGGGCACAAGGTGGTGGCCAATTACTCGCGTAACGAAGCGCGCGCGAAGGATTTCGCTAAACGCTGGTCGATTCCGGAATCGACTACGGATCTCGAAAAGCTGGTTGGACGCACGGATATTGACCTGTACATCATTGCGCTCCCCAACCAAGTACACCTGCCTATTTCGCTGGAGTTGTCGCGCGCCGGGAAAAATCAAGTCTGCACCAAGCCGCTCGGCCGCACGCGCGAGGAAGCCAAAGCCATGTGGGAGGCCGCGGCGCATGCGGGAGCATTGCACGGGTACGCGGAAACCGAAGTGTTCGCGCCATGCGTGGTAAAAGCGCGGCAGATGATCGAGCAGGGCGGCGTGGGCCGCGTGCTCTGGGTGCGCTCGCGGGAAGCGCACAGCGGGCCGCACAGTGCGCACTTCTGGGACGTGGATCAAACCGGCGGCGGCGCCATGAACGACCTGGGCTGCCATTGCATCGAAGCGGCACGCTATTTTTTCGGAAAGGAGGACCGTATCGTCGAAGTGATGGCGTGGGGCGCCTGCCTGGTGCACAAGGAGAAAACGAAGGGCGAAGACAACGCGCTGCTGGTGCTCAAATTTTCGAGCGGCGGCATCGGCCACTGCGAGCTCTCGTGGACCACTAAGGGCGGCCTCGACCTGCGCAACGAAATCCATGGCTCCGACGGGTCTCTGTTCACCGACGTCACCCGCGGTACGCCGCTGACCGCATTCACTACCACGGCGGCCGGCTACGTGGTTGAAAAGGCCGACATCGATTTCGGCTGGACGCGGCCGCTGCCCGAGGAAGCCTTCGCCTACGGGTACCAGGCGGAGATGCGCCATTTCGTCGAGTGCGTGCGCGATGGCGCGGCGCCGCGCGAAACTTACGAAGACGGTTACGTGGTGAATTGCGTTCTGGACGCGGGCTACGAATCCATGCGATCGGGCAGGTGGGTCCACGTCGCATACTGAATGAGTCGAGTACTCCTCATCACCGGAACGACGGGCATTGCTGAAGCCACCGCACTACGAGCAGCCGAGCAACGCGACTCGGTCTTCGTGATCAGCCGCGACGAGTCGCATTGCCGGGAACTGTGCGCGCGACTGCCGGATTCCGGCTATTACGCCTGCGACCTGCGCGACGAGCAAGCCGTCGGGCAAGCGCTCACGGCCTGCCTCAATCGTTTCGGCGGCGTCGATGCAGTCTTCAACGTGGCCGGCATCAGTGGCCGCAAGTTCGGCGACGGCCCCTTGCATGAATGTTCCACCGAAGGCTGGGACGTTACGCTCGACAGCAACGTCAAGAGCATGTTTCTGGTGTGCCGCGGTATCTTGCGATATTGGCTGGGCGCTGGCCGTTCCGGGACCATCTTGAACATGTCGAGTGTGCTGGCGTTCGCGCCGCAGGCACAACACTTCGCCACACACGCCTATGCGGCCAGCAAGGGAGCCATCATCTCGATGAGCCGCGCCATGGCGGCCTATTACGCGCCCTACAAGATCAGGGTCAACGTGATCGCGCCCGCCCTGGTGCGAACGCCTATGAGCGCGCGGGCCCAGTCGGATGAACAGATCCTGGAGTTCATCGCGCATAAACAACCGTTGAGCGGCGGCGTGCTCGAAGCCGGCGATGTTGCCGAGACAGCGCTGTTTCTGCTCGGCGAACAATCGCGCCACATCACCGGCCAGGTGGTCTCGGTCGACGGCGGCTGGTCGGTGAGCGGATAGGATCATGAAACAACGCCCGCTGCGCACAACTATCGTCGGCAGTTATCCCTTTCCGGGCTGGCTCGAGTTTGCGTCGAGCAAGCTGGATGAGTTTGGCGCCGACGACCTGGCGGAGTTGCTGGATGACGCCGTCACCGTCGCTGTTCACGAGCAGCTCGCCGCCGGTCTCGATGTCATCACCGATGGCGAGCAAACCCGGCTGGATTTCAACCTGTCGTTCTACGGCTTCCTCACGGGCATCTCGGCGGAGCCCCGGCCGGCGCGCCGCTTTGGACCTCCGGCGCACGACCAGCGCGGCAAGCACGAGGTCATTGGAACGCTGGGAGCCCCGAAAGGCCTGGGCGCGGTAGACGACTTCCGGCGCCTCGCGCGGATCGCACCTCCGGGTCCGGCGCTGAAGGTGAGCGTGCCCGGCCCGTACACCCTCAGTGGCCGGCTGATTCCCAACCAGCAGTATAAGGATCGCTATGCGCTGACCGAAGCGCTGATCCCCATCGTGCAACGGGAACTGGAATCGCTGGTTGAGGCCGGCTGTACAGAGATCTGCGTCGATGAGCCCTCCATGAGCTGCTACGCATATCGCGAAGACCGAGCGCGGCTGGTGGACATCTTCAATCGCACGGTGTCGACCATTCACGGGCGCTGCCGGCTCTCCACGCACCTGTGCTTCGGCAATTACAAAGGGCGCGCCGTGGCCCCGCGAAGATACGCGCCCATGTATCCGGCGTTTCTCGAATTGCGCGTCGATGAAGTTCATCTGGAAATGGCCAGCAGGGAATTCGCGGAGATCGAGCTGATCCGATCGATCGCCAGGACCATGGATGTAGCGGTGGGAATCGTGGATGTAAAGAACTATTACGTCGAGACGCCCGAGGACATCGCGGCGCGCGTGCGCACGTGCCTCGAATTCGCGCCGGCCGAGCGGCTGTCGTTCGCTCCCGACTGCGGGCTCAGCCAGACTGCGCGCTGGGCTGCCAGCAGAAAGCTGAAAGCCATGGTGGATGGAGTCAAAATCGTGCGAGGAGAATTGGGAATCGCTTGATTCAGCCGGCCCTCAAGGACGATGCCTTCCTCGCCGATGTGCGTGCCGCCAATCAGGACAACGACGATTTCCGCCTGTGGTGGATGGGCCAGAGCGGATTTCTAGTGCAATGGAAGCGCAGCCATCTGCTGCTCGATCCGTATTTGTCGGACTCGTTGACAAAGAAGTACGCCGCGACCGATAAGCCACACGTCCGCATGACCGAGCGCATCGTTGACCCGTCGCGCCTCGACTTTATCGACGTCGTCACCTCGAGCCATAATCACACCGACCATCTGGATGGCGAGACTCTCGGCCCGCTGCTGAAGGCGAATCCTCGGATCGCCATGATCGCGCCGGCGGCCAACCGCGACTTCATCGCGAATCGGCTGGGTGTGGCCCCGTCGTTTCCCGTAGGGCTGCGCGACGGCGAGTCGGCCGGGATCGGCCCGTTCCGATTCATCGCCGTTCCCGCCGCGCACGACGAACTGACTCCCGAATGCGTTGGCTACGTGGTCCAGTTTGGGCGTTGGCGGATCTATCACAGCGGCGATACGCTGCTGTACCAGGGCATGGCGGACCGTCTCCGGCCATTCAACATTGACGTGGCCTTGTTGCCGATCAATGGCCGGGCGCCCGAGCGCCAGGTGGCGGGCAATCTGAACGGAAGTGAGGCCGCGCGACTGGCGAAATCCATGGGCGCGCGACTGGCGATTCCGTGTCACTACGAGATGTTCACGTTCAACACCGCGGACCCAGGCGAGTTCGTTCAGGTGTCGAATTCCATCGCCCAGGCCTATCGGGTGCTCCGTTGCGGAGAGCGGTGGGAGAGTACGGCGAGCACCTAAACCTTAGCAAGACCATGCGAACGTGAAAGCCGCGGTGCAACTCCTTGAATCGCGATGCTCGAAGCCGGTCCGTTGACGCCATTGAACATGAGCATGAACACGCTCGCAGGTGGAGAGTTCCAGATTAAGACTCGTTAACATCTCTTCGTGTTCGACCACTAACGGTTGCGGAATGTCGAATGAGGTGGTAATTTAGCGGAGTCTAGTGGGAATATATTAGAACGGGTCGGCAGTCGCCCGGCCATTCGCAATGGGGGGAACCATGTTGTTTCGGGGTAAAAGTCGCTTTATGTTCATTGCTGCCGTCTGGCTTCTGGCGGTCCTGCTCGTGTTGCCGGGCGCGCTGATGGGCCAGCAGGTGTACGGTAGCATCTATGGCAGCGTTGTGGATGCAACCGGAGCCGCCGTGCCAAACGCCAGCGTTTCTATCACGGAAATCAGCAAGAACATCCAGGCCAAAGCTGTAACCAACGAATCGGGCAACTATCGCATTGGCCAGCTCATTCCGGGAACCTATCGGGTCGAGATCGAAGCCAAGGGATTTCGGAAAGCGGTCACCGATATCGAAGTCCGCGTAGACCAGGCGGCACGCGCCGACATCCAGCTTGAGCTGGGACAGGTTACGGAGTCCGTCGAAGTCACGTCCGGCACTCCGGTTCTGCAATCCGACCGCTCGGACGTAGCCACCACGTTCAGCTCGCGCGAACTCATCGATCTGCCTTCGTTCGATCGCAACTTTCAGGCGCACCTGCTGCTCTCGCCCGGCACCAATCAGCTTGGCTGGCAGCATGCTTCGAGCGAAAATCCGCAAGGCAGCCATCAGATTACCGTCAACGGCCAGCCCTTCAGCGCTACCGGCTTCCAGCTGGATGGCACCGACAACCAGGATCCTATCCTCGGCATCATTGTGATCAATCCGGTGCTCGACTCGGTGACCGAGACGAAGATCGCCGCCCAGAACTATGACGCCGAATTCGGCATGGCGAGCGGCGGCATCGTGCTCACCTCCACCAAGTCGGGTTCCAACGACTTACATGGCAGCGGCTTCGAATATCTGCGAGACAATACGCCGGGCTTCCAGACCTTCGCGCGCAATCCATTCAACTCGGCGGAAGATACGCAGGTACCGCCGGTCAAGTGGAACCAGTTTGGCGGCACGATCGGTGGTGCGGTCATCAAGAACAAGCTGTTCTACTTTGGCGACGCGCAACTGACGCGCCGCCGTACCGGCTCCTCGGTGCTAACTGGCGTGCCGACCGAACGCGCCCGCACCGGCGATTTTGGCGAGTACCTGTATACCGACTCTGGCGGCACAGTTCACAACGCCATTTACGACCCGCTGACGGGCAACGCCGACGGCACAGGGCGCACGCAATTTCCCGGTAACGTGATTCCGCAAAGCCGTCTGAGCCCGCAGGCGCAGGCCATTATGCAGTACCTGCCGGCGCCTAATGCCGTGGACCAGGGAGGCACGACGTTCCGCAACAACTACGCCGCCACCGGCTCGGAGAAATTCGACAGTAACCAGTGGGACACCCGATGGGATTACTTCATCAACGACAAATCTTCAATGTTCGGGCGCTATAGCTACGCTGGCTTCAACAAGTCCGCGCCGGGCGCATTCGGCGTCCTTCCCGGCGGCCCAGCCCTTGACAACATCAGCTTCGCAGGCCTTTCCGACGTGCTCAACCAGAGTCTTGCCATTGGGTACACGCGCACGTTCTCACCGACCCTCATCAACGACTTCCGTTTCGGATTCATGCGCTATCGCGTAAAAGTGACGCCCAACGGCCTGGGCACGCATCCCGCCACGGATGCGGGTATTCCAAATCTCAATATTGACAACTTTTACACCAGCGGCATGCCGGCGTTTTTTGTTCAAGGCGACGCTGGCACCAACCTGGGCTACTCGCTCGGCACCAACCAGTGCAACTGCCCGCTCAACGAGCAGGAGCAGCAGTTCCAGTTCGTCGACAACTTAACGAAGACCGTCGGCAACCACACGCTGAAGTTCGGCGCCGATCTTCGCCACGCCATGAATCTCCGCGTGCCTAGCGATGTGCACCGCGCCGGAGAGTTGACGTTCGACACCGGGTACACCGGCCTCGTCCCTGGTGCTGGCCAGGGCGTGCAGGAAGGGCTCGGCTGGGCAACGTTCATGCTGGGTGAAGTGACAAGCTTCGGCCGTTTCGTCAGCACCTCCACTGCCGCCGCTGAAAGGCAGAACCGCTTCTTCTGGTATGCGCAGGACTCGTGGCGCATTTCCCGCAAGCTGCAAGTCAACTATGGTCTGCGCTGGGAAATGATCTTCCCGGAATATGTGAATAAAGCCGGTAACGGCGCTCTCCCGGATCTCAACACCGGCATGATGCAAGTCTTCGGCGTGGGCAGCGTTCCGATTCACGGCCCGGTGGCCCGCAACTGGAAAAATTTCGCGCCGCGCCTGGGCCTCACTTACCAAATCGATGACAAGACGGTGGTCCGCATCGGGTACGGATGGACCTATTCGGTTGGCGTCTTCGGCTCCAACTTCGGCCACATCGTCACCCAGAATCCTCCCGTGCTGGCGTCGCAGAGCGTGAATGCTAACGGAGCCTTCCAGGGTGTCTTCGCGCTGGATCAAGGTCCGCCCACCGCAGTCTTACCGGCTGTGGGTAGCGGCGGCACGTTCCCGATACCCGACGGCATATACATTCGTTCGCGGCCGGGCCAGATCACTACGCCGCTCGTGATGGTATATAACGCGACCGTCCAACACCAGTTTGGCAAGGACTTCTCGGTATCGGCGGGATATGTCGGCAACAGCGGCCGCCACACCTTTGTGGGCGACGGTGACTCAATTGACATCAACCAGGCCTCATGGGATCCCAGCAACCCGGGCACGGACTACAATTCGCGCCGGCCCTACTTCCAGAAGTTCGGCTGGACGCAGGGAGTGCAATACGAGTGCAGTTGCACGACCAACCAATACAACTCACTGCAGGTTCAGTTCGAAAAGCGATTCTCAGGCGGCTACACCCTGCAGTCCAACTACACATTCCAGGTGGCTAAGGGTGACGCCGACGGTTGGTCATTCCTATACGATCGCGCGCTCGGCCGGGGTAACCGCGATTCCATCACTCACCAGACGTTTAACTTCACCAATGTTTGGGAGATTCCCTTCGGCCGCAACCGCCATTACGGCCGCAGCATGAGCCGGTGGGCCGATCTCGCGGTTGGCGGCTGGAACCTCAGCGGCGTCCTGACCATCTACAGCGGGCGCCCGTTCACCCCTAACATCGGAACCTTCCCGGGATCTGCGCTGCGGCCGGACACCGGCCCCGGCGGCAGACCGGTCAAAGGTCCCGGCGATCCATACGCGGGCGCCCAGCATAATCGCGAACAGTGGTATGTCGGTGGTGTCGGCGACGGGAAGCCGTTTGAATACCCGGCCGACAACCAGTTCGGCACTTACCCCTACAACGGGATGTTTGGTCCGAAGCAGATCCAGCAGGACCTTTCGCTGGGTAAGGACTTCAAGATCACCGAAAGCAAGAAACTGAATATTCGCGCCGAAGCATTTAAC
>JBGPKX010000039.1:0-23164 GCA_041486185.1 Bryobacteraceae bacterium
AACTATTTCGACCAGCTCAACGCCGAGGGCCTACGGCGTTCGCTCGTGCGGCGGCTGGAACGGCTGGGGCACCAAGTAACATTGCAACCCCGCACGGTCACCACCTGATCGGCAGGGTATTTTCGTAGGAGTAGCCGGCGCACGCGCCGGGTGATGCTTGCGCATCGCGGAGTGGGCGACGCGGAGATGGGGCGGCACGCCCACTGTGCTATGTTCGATAGTTTCTACCGAACATTCGCATGACCATCCTCTCCAAAGCGCCGTGCCGCGTGGACATCGCGGGCGGCACCATCGATATCTGGCCCCTTTATCTGTTCCATGCTGGCGCCTGCACCGTGAATTTCGCGGTGGACCGGTACGCGAGCTGCCGGCTGGCAACGCGGCGCGATAGCAAGATTATTCTGCGGTCGCGCGATCTTGCGGGTGAAGAGGCTTTTGCATCACTCGATGCGTTGCGGGCGGCGAGGAAGTACCGGTTGCCACTGCTCGCTTATCTGGTGAAGTTCTTTGCGCCGGAAACGGGCATCGAGCTGGCGACCGATTCCGAAGCCCCGGCGGGCGCGGGCATTGCCGGCTCTTCCACGCTGATCATCGCTGTGTCGTCGGCGCTCAACCGGCTGACCGGAGCGGGGCACAAGATGGAAAAGCTGCGCGAGATTTCGCAGAACATCGAGGCGCAGATCATTCGCGTGCCTACTGGCGCTCAGGATTATTACCCGGCGATGTACGGGGGCGCGAGCGTGATCGAACTGGGCGAGGCGGGAATCGTGCGGAAGGCGCTGGCTGTCGATCTCGACGACCTGAATGAGCGCATTGTGCTGGCTTACACCGGCGTGCCGCGCAATTCGGGGATCAACAACTGGGAAGTCATGAAGGCGCATATCGATGGCTACCGCGCGGTGCATAGCAACTTCGACCATATCGCGGCCATCGCCGGCGGGATGCGCCAGGCGCTGGAACGCGGCGACTGGAAAGAAGCGGCTCGCCTATTGCGGGAAGAGTGGACCAACCGCAAGAAGAATGCGCCGGGTATTACGACACCGCTGATCGACCGGCTGGTGGAGGTGACGCGGCGCGCGGGATGCGTGGGCGCGAAGGTGTGCGGCGCAGGCGGCGGCGGCTGCGTGTTCTTTCTGGTGGAGCGCGGGGCCAAGGAACGGGTGGCGGCAGCCATTGCGGGCGCCGGCGCAAAAGTTTTGCCGGTGCGTGTGGCGCCGCAAGGCGTGCGGGTGCGAACGGCCGCTAGGTGACCATGCCGGCACATGCCGATCCGCTGCGGATTACTCTGCAGGTCGGCCTCTACATTTTCTTCTTCATTCTGACTTCATGGCTTTTTGTAATGGCCGGATTGGGCACGATATTCGGCATCTGGGTCGGCTCGGCCCTCGGCACATTCGTGGGAGCGGTCGTCACCAATATAGTGACACTGCGTATTTACGAGGGAAGAAAGCTGGCCGACATCGGCTTCCACTGGAATCGGGCGTCAGCGCACAATCTGTTGTGGGGGCTTGCGGGCGGGATCGCGGCGGCGGTAGTCGTCCTGGCAGGTCCGCTGGCGTTGCGGCTGGCCAGCCTGCGGCCGGGCACCGGAGTCGAAGGGCCGGTGCAGACATTTGTGTTTATCACTGTGGTCCTGGTATTCGGCGCCGCGGGCGAAGAGGTTTTGTTTCGCGGCTACGGGTTTCAAGTGCTGCTGCGAAACATCGGGCCGTTCGCGACCATCCTGCCGGTGGGCGTGGTGTTCGGCGCCCTGCACGCCGGTAACCCGCACGTGACGAATCTGGGCCTGGTGAATACAGCGGGCTTCGGCATGCTGTTCGGCTATGCATTTTTGCGGAGCCGCGACCTCTGGCTGCCGTTCGGTTTACACTTTGGCTGGAACTTAACATTGCCATTCTTCGGAACCAGCGTCAGCGGGATTAAAATAGGAGTGACGGGTTACGAGTTGCAGTGGAAAGCGGGGATGCTGTGGAGTGGCGGCGAATATGGGCCCGAGGCTAGCGTGCTGACGTCCGTAGTCCTGCTGCTGTTGTTCGGGTTCCTGTGGAAGGCTCCGGTACGGCCGCAGCCCAATCTGCTGCTCGACGAGCCTGTGGAGAAATGAGATGCGTCCCCTCACGGGCGCGGCGCTGATATTGGCGTTCGCGTTCCTGCCGGTTCCATTGCGCAGTGCAGACAAGCTCACGTACGATGAGCGCGTCGAACTGGTGCGCGGCCTGATGGCGGAGTACGCCACCGTCAAGCAATTCCTTCCGCGATCTAAGAAGCCTCTGGAGTTCGAATCTACCGGCGTCTACGACAAAAAGAAATGGGAAGAAATGGGCAAGGAAATGGGCCCGGCGGCGCGTGTGGGTGACCTGGTGCAGATCACGAAGATGAGCATCGATGACGATAAGATCGTGCTCGAAATCAACGGTGGCATGAAGAGCGGGAAGCACTGGTACGATCGCGTGCAGATCGGCATGGGTACGCAAACATCGCCCATCTCGAACGGGGAGATCCGCCCAACCACCGGTACCAACATCGAGGTTCTTTTTCATAAGCCGCTGTCCAAGCTGAGGTCTTCGGATGTGAAGAAAATCCTGGCGCCCATCTTCGATTTCGAAAAGCGGTCGGCCACCGAGGTATATGCAGACACTTTGCCGCCGCCGATCAAGAAGGCTATTGCCGAGAAGCGCGTGATGGAAGGCATGGACCGCGAGCAGGTGCTGCTCGCCGTGGGGCACCCGGAGCACAAATCGCGTGAGACGAAAGACGGGCTCGAGATGGAGGACTGGGTCTATGGCACGCCCCCAGGCAAGATCACTTTCGTCACTTTCAACGGCAACAAAGTGATCAAGGTGAAGGAAGAGTACGCAGGCTTGGGCAGGGAGGCTGTGGGGCCTGAGCCGACGCCGCGGTAGGGACCGCTTCGGCCCGGGCCATTTCCGGAATGATGAAAAGTCTCAGTTTCAAAATCGCCGGTGCCGGGCTCATTCCTCTGGCGCTCATCGGGTTGGGAGTGCCTGGCCTTATGCAGGGTCTTCAAAGCCGATCTGCCACCGAGTTAGTTGAGCAGTTCAAAAGTACACCTATCTTTTGGCAGCAATTTGAGGTGGCCAGAAAGCTCGTGGCGCTACACGATACCCGGCTGCTTCAGAAACTCGAATCCTCGCTGAGTTTGGATGACAGACACCTGAGGGGAAACGCGGCGTTTGTTTTTGCCAGTCTTGGCGACGATCGCGGCTTCGAACTCATCAAAGCTATTCTCACGGATCGGTCCGATAGGCCTGTGGGACAAGGTATCCCGGGCGGCCCTTGGGCACTGGCGGCGCAAATCGCCGCCGATCGTTACTACGCCGTTCATCTGTTTGGGGATCTGAAAGACCCAAAAGCTGTCCCGATCCTGATTCCTCTCTTACGAGACCAAGAGGTCAACTACATTGTCCCGTGGGCGCTGGGAGAGATCGCCGACAAATCCGCGATTCCTCCGTTAACGGAAACACTGAGGGACAAAAATTCTGATATGCGCGCCCTCGCTATTTACGCCCTCAAGACGCTCGGCGCCAAAGAGGCGGTGCCAGAGCTTCGCCTTCTGCTGGACGACAAAGAGAAGATCCAATTCGACGGCCTGATTTCCGTTGCCGATGCAGCCAGGGAGGCCATAATCAGCTTGGATGCGAAGCCTTGACTGCCATTGTCGTGTAAAAGCAAGTCGTGGGCGACTAAGGACAGTAGTAACAGCACAGCCTCAGGTCGACAATTTCACACCAGAATCGGTTTTGCTACATTCCCCGCGATATCGGTCAGCCGGAAATGGCGGCCCTGAAACTTGAACGTCAGTTTGGTGTGATCGATTCCCAGGCAGTGCAGGATGGTGGCGTGCAGATCGTGCACGTGGACCGGGTCGCTGGTGATGTTGTAGCAGTAATCGTCGGTGGCGCCGTGAGTGATGCCGGGCTTGACACCGCCGCCGGCCAGCCAGACGGTGAAGCAGCGCGGGTGGTGATCGCGGCCGTAATCGTCGGCGGTCAGCTTGCCCTGGCAGTAAACCGTGCGGCCGAATTCCCCGCCCCAGACGACCAGCGTGTCGTCGAGCAGACCGCGCTCCTTCAGATCCTGGATCAGCGCCGCGGAAGCTTGGTCGGTATCGCGGCACTGTCCCACAATCTGTTTCGGCAGCTTGACGTGCTGGTCCCATCCGCGATGGAAGAGCTGGATGAAGCGCACGCCCCGCTCGGCCAGCCGACGCGCCAGAAGACAGTTGGCCGCGAAGGTGCCGGGCTTGCGCGCGTCTTCGCCGTAAAGCTCGAACGTGCGCGCAGGTTCCTTGGAGAGATCGGTCAGCTCGGGAACCGACGTTTGCATCCGGTAAGCCATTTCATACTGCGCGATACGTGTGGCCACTTCGGGATCGCCGAATTCGTTCAGCTCGAGCCGATTGAGCTGGCTCAGATCGTCGATGAAGCGACGGCGGTCATCGGGCGAAAAACCAGGGGGGTTGGACAGGTAGAGCACGGGATCGCCAATGGAGCGGAATTTTACGCCCTGGTACTTCGTGGGCAGAAAGCCGCTGCCCCAAAGGCGGTCGTAGAGCGGCTGATCGTTGGGATTGCCGGTGCCCTGCGAGATCATGACCACGAATGCGGGCAGGTCTTTGTTTTCACTTCCCAGTCCGTACGAGAGCCATGCGCCGATGCTGGGCCGGCCGGCGAGTTGCGCGCCGGTTTGAAAGAACGTGACGGCCGGATCGTGGTTGATGGCCTCGGTGTGCATGGACTTGATGAAGCAGAGCTGATCGGCGACCTTGGCGGTGTGAGGCATCAGCTCGCTCACCCATGCGCCGGAATTGCCGTGCTGCGCGAATTTGAACAGCGACGGCGCCACCGGGAACGAGGACTGCGTAGACGTCATGCCGGTGAGTCGCTGGCCCATGCGGATGGAATCCGGCAGCTCGGCGCCACGAAAGTCGGCGAGCCTGGGCTTGTAGTCGAACAACTCCATCTGCGAGGGGGCGCCGGACTGGAACAGGTAGATGACGCGCTTGGCTTTGGGCGGGAAGTGCGGCAACCCGGGCATGCCGCCGCTGGCTGAAGGGGTTTCCTCCGCGGCATGCAGATCCTGGGTCAAAAGGCTTGCCAGCGCCGCGATCCCGATGCCGGCGGCGCCACGGCTGAAGAAATGGCGGCGGGTGAGGAGTAACTCGGCTTGTAAGTTCGAATCCATGACTTACTCTTTAGTTACGGCTTCGTCTAAGTTGAGAATCAGGCTGGCCACACTGGTGTAAGCCGCCAGTTGACGTACGTCGAGCCTTTCGTCGCGCTTGTGTTCACCCTCGCTCAACAGCTTCACTGCCGCCGCCTGGTTGGTGTGGAATCGGTCGAGATAGTGATGGAAGCTGGCCGACAGAATTGCCGTCTCATCCGATCTGGGACGGCGCGCGGTGACCAGCCGGAACGCAAACGCAATACGATCTTCGGGGGTAGCGCCGCCGTCGCACATCATGCGCTCGGCCAGCACGCGCGACGCTTCGACATAGGCGACGTCGTTCATCAGATCGAGCGCCTGGAGCGGCGTGTTGGTTCTGGTCTCGCGTACCGTGCAGGCCTCGCGGCCGGCGGCGTCGAAGTTGACCATCGAGGGTGGCGGCGCCGTCCTTTTCCAGAACGTATAGAGGCTGCGGCGGTACAAGCCTTCGCCCGAGTCTTGTTTATAGTCGTCGCCGCCCAGTTCCTTCCACAGCCCAGCGGGCTGATATGGCTTGACAGAGGGCCCGCCGATTTTCTCGACGAGGAGGCCGGCCACGGCGAGCGCCTGGTCGCGGACCAGCTCCGCGGGTAAACGGAAGCGCGGTCCGCGCGCCAGCAGACGATTCTCGGGATCGCGCTGCACAAGCTCGGGCGTGGCCTTCGAAGACTGGCGATAGGTGGCGCTGGTGACGATCAGCCTCTGCATCGCCTTGATGTCCCAGCCGGTGCGGACGAATTCCGTAGCCAGCCAGTCGAGCAAATCGAGATTAACCGGCCATTCGCCCTGGGAGCCGAAATCTTCTACGGTCTTGACCAGGCCCACGCCAAAATACGTCTGCCAGAAACGGTTCACGGTGACGCGTGCCGTTAGCGAATTGGATGGGTCGACCAGCCACTTTGCGAATCCGAGCCGATTGTTGGGGCAGCCGGCCGGGAGCGGCGGTAGCGCGGCGGGCATACCGGGGCCGACCTTATCACCGGGCCGGTCATAGGCGCCGCGAATCAGCACGAAGGTCTCGCGCGGCGTGGGACGCTCCAGCATCACCATCACCGTGGGGAAGCTTTCGATCATGCGCGCTTTCTGTTCGCGCAACTCGGCTACCCGGCGCCAGGCGTCACGAATTTGTTCGGTGGCGTTTCGCTCGAGAAAGTAGAGCGCGACCTTGTCGGATTGTGCGCGCGTTCTCTTTGCAGCGGGGATTTGCGCGATCGAGCCTACGGCAACATCCGTGGCCACCACTGCCGCTTCATCGGGCGTCAGCACAACCTTGTGGACGCGGACGTCGCGCATCTGCCCCTGGAAACGGTTCTCCGGACCGCCGCCGGCGCCGATGCGTAATGGCTCCTTGGCATCGAAAGACTGATTCAAGTCGTCGAGATTGACCTTCAGTTGCTGCGGCACGCCATCCACGTAGATCTTGACGCCGTCGGCGACTCGCGATCCGTCATAAGTCATCAGGACGTGATGCCACTGGTCGAGTTCGATGGCGCGCTCGGTCTCGACACGCAGCGCGTCATCGAGCCAGCGCTGTACCAGGTTGACCTGCACCTTTCTGTCTTTGAGATACAGGCCGTAGCCTTCGCCTTCCGCGACATCTTGAGCACGGGTGACAATGGCGCCGGTCGGGGCTGTGGGACGAATCCACGCGGAAAGCGTGAACTTGTCATAGAAGCCGAATCGGGCGATGCTGTCGTCGACATCGACTTCGATGGCGCGCGTGCCATCAAATGTGCCGCTGCCCGCCAGTCGGCGCTGGACCACTATGCCCCGCGAGACCATCCAATCCACAGGCGCGGAACTCGCGGCCGATTTTTCCCACTCAGCCTGCGCACGCGCCAGTTCCGGATTCATGCTCGTGAATGCGGACTCGGCGGCAGCCAGCTTGGCTTCGATGGCGTTCAGCTCGGCTTGCTGTGCCGGAGTGGGCGCGGGCACAACCGGCGGAGAGTTGCCGTACTTCCACGCCTTTCCTTTTTCGGGGATGTTATTAAAATACGCGAAGACCTGATAGAACTCTTTCTGCGTGAACGGGTCGTACTTGTGATCGTGGCAGCGCGCGCAACCGAGCGTCAGTCCGAGCCACACCGTGGCCGTCGTATCCACGCGATCGACCACATACTCGACCGCGTACTCTTCGGGAATGATGCCGCCTTCGCCGTTGCCGCGGTGGTTGCGGTTGAAGCCGGTAGCGATTCTCTGATCGAGAGTGGCGTTGGGGAGCATGTCGCCGGCAATCTGTTCGACAGTGAAGCGGTCGAAGGGTATGTTGCGGTTGAAGGCGTCGATCACCCAGTCGCGCCAGCGCCACATGCTGCGTTCAGCGTCGGTCTGGTAGCCGTTGGTGTCGGCATAACGAGCGGCATCCAGCCAGCGCCCGGCCATGCGCTCACCGTAACGCGGCGAAGTCAGCAGGCGGTCCACAACTTTTTCATAAGCGCCTGGCGATTTGTCGCTGAGGAAAGCATCGATTTCAGAAGGCGTGGGAGGTAGACCAGTGAGGTCGAGCGTGACGCGGCGGATGAGCCGCTCGCGGTCCGCTTCGGGCGAGTGGGTGAGTCCTTCGCGCTCCAGGCGCGCCAGGACGAAATTGTCGATCGCGTTCCGCGGCCAGCTGCGGTCTTGTACTTCCGGCAGGGGCCGGCGTTTCGGCGGGATGAACGCCCAGTGCTTCTCCCAATTCGCGCCCTGCTCGATCCAGCGGCGAATGAGGCCGATCTCGCTATCGGTAAGCTTGTAGCCGGACCAGACGGGTGGCATCCGCATGGCCGGTTTCTCCGCCGTGATACGCCGCACCAGTTCGCTCTTCGCCGGATCGCCAGGCACGATGGCGAAGTGACCGCCTAGATCCTGTTTCGCGCCGGCTTCGGTGTCGAAGCGCAGCTTGGATTTGCGATTCGCTTTGTCCGGCCCGTGGCACGTGTAGCACTTGTCGGAAAAGATAGGGCGAATGTCGCGGTTGAACTCGACCCCCTGGGCGCAAAGGACCGGCACACAAACAGCCGCAAGTACCGCGACGCCAGGAATCGCTCTCATAGAGGCTGGAACCTATTGTAGCCCTTGCAGACGGCTTCTGAAGTAGGACAGGCTTAGCTGCCTGTCTCGCGTTCATGAACGATGGACCGGCAACAAGGCCTGTCCTGCTAATTCAAGCCTTCTTGCGCGCCTGCATCAGGATCTCGCGCAGACGCTTGCCCACGATCAACTCTTCACCGGGCTGCAGCGTCATCGACACAATCTCGATGCGGTCGCGGCTCTTGGGCGTTTTCGCGTCATGGTGCTCGGCGGCGGCGGTCACCATGCTGGGATTGCTGGAGGTCAGGACCTCAATGCGCGGGTCACCTGCGCGCAGCTTCTTGTCGCAATCAGCCACGGTAAATCCCCAGGCATCTTCATCCCACGTCACCACCAGCGTAGGATAGCGGTTGCCGTCTTCCGGAATCTGGATTTCAGTCTTCACGCCGGGAACCGTGTCGACCAGTTTTTGGATGCGCACGGTGCGTTCGTTCCACTGGCCGTTGAGGGCGTTCAGGTCCCTCTTCATCCAGGCTTCAATCGCTGCCAGGCAGCCCATGACCTCTTCCTTGCCGACTTTCATGGCGCGGCACACGGCGCCCTCCCACGGGCTGGTATTGGCCATGGCGGCTTCGATCAAGTCCTTGCGGCCAAGTAGCACTCCCGAACACTGCGGCCCTGCCAAGCCTTTGCCGCCGCTGAAGCAGTAAAGGTCGGCGCCCATTTTGGCGTAGAGCTTCAGATTTTCGATGGGCGGGATGCCGGCTGCGTCGTCAAGCAGCAGTGGAACCTTCGCAGCCTTCGCGATGGCGATGACCTTCTCCAGGCGGGCGCCGAGCGAGGTCGTGTAAATCATCGCGGTGTTCTCGTTGATGGCCGCGCGGACCTCGTCGTCGGTGTGTGCCACTACCAGCTTTCCACCCGCCAACCGGATGGCGCTGTCAAAGGCGCTGCGCCCGCCATGCATGATGACTTCGTGCTTGAGACCCGTTGTGTCGGGAAGCTGCCAGATTTTGGCCGGATCCCTTCCAGCGATGCATGCGGCTGTAGCCGAGGCCATGGCGCCGGCCGCGCCGGATGTCACCATGCCTGCTTCCGCGCCCGAAAGTTCCGCGAGACGCTTGCTGGCGGCGTGCTGCAACTCGAAGATATCGACGAAATGCTGCGCCGCGGCCTGCTTGGCGGCGCGGACTTCCGGCAACTCGAGCGAGCCGCTCAAGTACGTCCACGTGCCCCGGCCGTTGATGAACGAACGTACGCCGATGGTTGAATAGATATTGCCCTGGACGGCGGATTTGCCTACCGCGCCCCAGGCCTTCTGCGCCAGGTCTTGCGCTGCGATGTAGGCCAGCAACGGAGCGGCGCCGGCGAGTTTCATGAAATAGCGGCGGTCGAATAGTTCGGTTGGTCTCATAAGCTACCTTCCAGTGTATCTGTGTTACGCGCTTCCGGCGCGAGCGCCGAGCGGCTTCCACCAAAGATCGATGGGTTTCTTCACGCCCGTCGGCCGAAACGGAAGCTCGACTTTGCGGCCCGTCCCCGCAGACTGATAACCGGCAAGCAGCACTTCCTGCACCAGGCGGCCGTCTTCACCGGTTGACCGCAGAGTCTCCTTGCCGCGCACGCAACGGGCGAAATGGTCGAGCTCCTGCGGCAGGCCGTAGTTCCAGTGTTCCTCGAATACCGGATAAGTCCAGCCCTGCGTGCTGGGCGCTTTCTCGACGGCGTAACCGTAGCCCGGCTCGCTAAAAGTCGGTAGCGCGTTGCCCATGTGCAGGTCGGCGTAGGTCACGCCGCGGGTTCCGTAGATTTCGGTGTAATCGTCCATGCCGCCCGGCTTGGCCCAGCTATCTTCGATCAGCCCGGTGGCGCCGTTCTCGAATTCCAAAATACAGATGCAGTTGTCTTCGCCTTTGGTCTTGTCCGCGTGGGCGTACGTGGCCATCTGGCAATAAACGCTCTTGATTTTCGGGCGGCCCAGAAACCAATAGCAGAAGGCGATACCGTGGCAGCCCATGTCCATGAAGACGCCGCCGCCGGACTTTTCGACGTCCCAGAACCAGCCCGCGTGCGGGCCGGAGTGCTTCTCGCTCTGCTTCACCAGATAGACTTTGCCAAAAGCGCCCTGGTCCGCCATTTGTTTGGCCTTGAGATATTTCGGGGTGAACAGCAGTTCTTCGGCGTAGGCGAGCATGACGCCCTGCTTCTTGCACACGTCGATCATCTCGTCGGCTTCCTCGAGCGTCATGGCCAGCGGCTTCTCGCACACCACGTGTTTGCCGGCCTGCGCGATGTCGCGCGTCATGGTGCAGTGCAGGTAATTGGGCGCGTTGATGCTAACCATCTCGATGTCTTTTTCCTTCAGCATCTCGCGGTAATCGTGAAAAACGCGCGGGATGCCATACTTCTTGGCCAACGCTTCCGGATGCCCGGGAGTGGGCGAAGCCACCGCTACGACTTCCGCTTCCTCGGGCATGATTTTGAAGGACGCGGCATGGATATCCGCCTCGAAACCCGATCCGATAATTCCTACTTTCACTTTGCCGCTCGTCGCCATGAATGACCTCTTAACGATGGTACACTCTCGATTACGCGCGCGATGGCCACTAAAACTTACGATGTAATCGTGGTCGGTTCCGGGGCGAGTGGCGGCTGGGTCGCCAAAGAACTGACCGAAAAGGGCGTGGAAGTGCTGATGCTGGAAGCCGGGCCGCCGCGCGTGCCCACGCGCGATTTCACCGAGCACATTTGGCCGTATCAGTTGAAGTACCGCGGCTTCGGCAATCAGAAAAAACTGCTGACCGACCAGCCCATCCAGCGGCTCTGCTACGCTTGCGACGATTACAGCCAGCAGTTTTTCGTCAACGATCACGAACACCCCTACACTTTTCCGGCCGACAAGCCCTTCATGTGGATTCGCGGAAGGCAGGTGGGCGGCAAGACATTCTGCTGGGCGCGCGTGAGTTATCGTTACAGCGATTTCGAATTCAAGGCCGCGAGCCGCGATGGCTACGGGCAGGACTGGCCCATCAGCTACAAAGAGATCGAGCCGTATTACGACCGGATCGAGAACTACATCGGCATAAGCGGATCGTACGAAGGCCTGCCGCAACTGCCGGACAGCAAGTTCCTGCCCCCAATGCGGCTCTCTTGCGGCGAGTTGGTGGCCAAGGAAATTGTCGAGAAGAAATTCGGCTGGAAGCTGATTGTGGATCGCAGTGCCAATCTGACCGTTCCACTGAACGGCCGCCCGGCGTGCCACTATTGCGATCAGTGCCAGCGTGGATGCTTTACGGCGTCATATTTCAATAGCCCGTCGGTGACGCTGCCGGCGGCGGCGCGCACCGGGAGATTCCACCTGGTGAGCGATGCCGTGGTGAGCCACCTGATCATGAACGCGGAAGGCAAGGCGGCGGGCGTCGCGTACATCGACCGCTCCACAAAGACGGCCCGCGAGGTGCGCGGAAAGACGGTAGTGCTGGCCGCAAGCGCGCTCGAATCCACGCGCATCCTGCTCCATTCGCGGTCGCCGCGGTTCCCCAACGGCGTCGGAAATTCGCAGGGCGTTCTGGGCCACTACCTGATGGACCACACCACCCTGGAACAGGCGGGCGGGACCATGGCGCCTCTCAAGGCCTCGGTGCGCGAGCCAGTGGGGCGGCCGTGCGGCTACATCATTCCCAAGTACGTAAACACCGTGGGCCCACATCGCAATAAGAATTTTCTGCGCGGCTACTATTTCGCCGGCGACGGGCGCCAAGAACTATATGGCCACGCCTTCTCCACACCGGGTTTCGGACGGGGCTTCCGCGAGATAGTGCGCTCGCAGATTCCCTATTCCTTCAGCGTTTATGCTCAAGGCGAGTGCCTGCCACGGCATGATAATTACGTGACGCTCGACCCGGAGAAGAAGGACGCATGGGGCATTCCGGCGCTGCACATCCACGCGAGCTACGGCGAAAATGAGCATGCCATGGCCAAAGCCATGCGCGATCATCTGGGCGAAATCATGGATGCCGTGAAGCTGGAAGACCGTACGCCGCCGCGCGATGAGCTTAACGTTTTCGGCAAGAACATTCATGAGTGCGGCACGGCGCGCATGGGGAACGACCCCAAGACCAGCGTGCTGAATGCGTATAACCAGGTGCACGATGTGAAAAACGTGTTCGTCACTGACGGCGCGTGCTTCGTCACGCAAGGGTGCTCCGAACCGACGCTAACCATCATGGCCATTTCGGTGCGCGCCGCGGATTACATCGCGGAGCAGTTCCGCAGAGGGGAACTGTGATGGTCACGCGGCGGCGGTGGCTGATGCAGTTGGGCGGAGGCGTGGTGCTTGCCGGCTGGACGGGCGGCGATCTGGATGCCGTCGAGCTGCCGCCGGGAGTTTATGAAGCTTCGCGCGAGCATCTGGGGCACGCGCTCGCGGGACATCCGGTCGCCGCCGGCGGCGAGACGGAACTGGTGCAGCCGCGCGCGGCTACTTTTCAGCCGGCATTCTTCTCGCGCGACGGATATCAGACGATCGTGGGCCTGACCGGCTTGATGCTCGGCGAGACGCCGGAGACGCCCGTAGTGCGCGAGATCGCGGAATGGATCGACCTCACGGTATCCGAAGCCGCGACCGTGCGCGCAGCGGCACAGGCCCTCTCCAAGGGGCATCGAACCGTGGCGGTCCATTTTTACGGCGCGGACTCGGTGCGCAGGCTCGAGGAATTTGACGCGCAGAAGACGGTACGCGAGGGACTCGCGTGGCTGGACGCGGAGTCGCGCAGGAACCACGGCCGCGTTTTCAATGCCCTGGCCAAGCCGGAACAGGTGGCGATTGTCGAAAGCATGGCGGATAACCGGCCGAATCGTGGCGCGGAGAACGCGGGCACGCGCTTGTTCGTCTATCTGAAGGAACGCGTTATCCACGGCTTCTATACCGCGCGCGCCGGCCTGGACGAACTGGGCTACCGGGGCAATGCGTTTTACGCCAGCCCGCCGGGATGCGAACATTTGTACGGATGAAGATCGTCCCTTCCGCATTCACGGCGATCCTTCTTTGCGCCGGTGCGGTCGCGCAGCCTCTATCCGTCACTGTGCTGAACCAGAAGAATCTGGGCGCCGGCGTTCATGGGCGGCTCGAATCCTTCATGTCCACGTCGTTCCAACCGGCTGAGTGGGATTACGCATTCTTCCAGCAGCATCCGGCCGCCAGCATGCCGTTGTGGAAGCTTGCGCCACGGCACATTCGCATCCAACCCGTTTCGCAAGGCGTGCCGCAAAAGGCTCCGGACCAGTGGGACTTCAGCCAACTCGATGCAGTGCTGATCCCGGTGCTGGGAGTCGCCGACCACAGTCCCGAGATCCAGCTCGCCACCGCGCCCGCATTCATGAACGATGCGCAGGGCCGCCTGATGCGCGCACACTTTCAGGATTTCGCCAATTATTGCGCGAACGTGGTGCGCTATTACAACATGGGCGGCTTTGACGCCGGCGGCAAACACTACCAGTCCTCGAGTCCGTATCACGTGACGTGGTGGGGCATTTTCAACGAGCCGAATATCAATGGACTCTCGGCGGATGACTACGTCGATCTCTACAATCTCGTCGTGCCGGCCATGCTTGCGGTCGACCCGGCGATCAAAATCGTCGCCGTAGAGTTGTCGGATTTTGGCGACGAGCCGCAGAAAATGCTGCCCACGTTTGTCCAGAAAGTCACGGCGCACGTGGATATCGTGGCGACGCACTACTATGGAAGCTGCAACCAGAGCGATTCGGACCAGAGCGTGATGGACGCGGTCTCAATGTTCAGAGATCACGTCAATTACATCTACTCGCAGTTGCGGACCAACCCGGCGCTGGCCCAGGTTCCAGTGTGGATCACTGAGAACAACGTCAATGCCGACTACGACTCCGGAAACGGCATCAGCGCGTGTAACGGTACGCCGTTCACCGCCGACCAGCGCGGCTCCAGCGCTTTCTTCGCCGCTTGGCGTCCACTGGTTTTCGCACGCTTGGCACAGGCGGGCGCGCAAAGCCTCTACCACTGGGATCACGATGCCGACGTACAGTTTGGCGAGGTGGATGATAACAGCGGCAACTTGTACTTGAGCTACTGGGTGGATTACTACCTGGCGCATTTGTTTCCCTCGCCACCCGGAGCGGATATCCTGCGCGTGAATAACACCAATTCGGGAGCCGTCGAGAGCCTGGCGGTTCGCAATGACGATGGCTCAGTCCTACTGATGCTGGTCAACCATCAGGTGCGCTCTGCGACGGACAACAACGGCCCGGGCGTGCCGCACACCGTAACAGTGGATGTATCGGCGCTAGGCTCATTCGCTTCGGCGACGCAGATCACGATCGATGCGGCGACCGATCCGGGTAACGGCCCCGTCCCCGCCGCGCTTACCCCCGCACCGGAGATGCAGGTGAAGCTGAACGGTTACGGCGTGACCTTCCTTCGTTTCAATGGCGCTAAATCTCAATTTTCAGCAGACGGAGTGGTCAACGCCGCCAGCTACCAGGGTGGCGCGGTTTCGCCGGGTGAAATTATAGACATCTTCGGAACCGCAATCGGACCTGCTACCCTGGCCGGCGCACAGATCGGCTCGCCCGGTTTCCTGGACAATTCGCTCGCGGGTGCGCGCGTCTATTTCGATGGCATCGCCGCGCCGCTGATCTACGCCGGTGCGCAGCAGGCGAGCGCCATAGTTCCCTATGAAGTGGCCGGCAAAACCAGCACGAAGATGCAGGTGGAATATCTGGGCGTGATGTCCGATACAGTAACCGTGCCGGTCACCGCCGCCATTCCGGGCCTGTTTACTAAGGATTTTTCGGGCGCCGGGCAGGGCGCCATCGTGAACCAGGATGGATCGCTCAACTCCGTGGTAAACGCTGCGGCGCGCGGCAGCATCGTCTCGCTCTATGCGACCGGTGAAGGCCAGACTAATCCTGGCGGCATCGACGGAATGCTCGCGGGAAATGCGCCACCGAAGCCGCAGTTTCCGGTGACGGCAACCATCGGCGGTATCTCCGCGGAAGTGACGTACGCCGGAGGCGCTACTGGTCTGGTCGCGGGCGGCATGCAAATCAACGTGCGGGTTCCCGCCAGCGTTTCTCCTGGCAGCGCCGTTCCAGTCGCGATCGCAGTGGGCAGCGTGAGCAGCCAAACGGGCGTCACGCTAGCCGTGCAGTGATGCGGTTTGGTTGCGCCTACTTCGCCGGCCCGCGCGGCTCGACGCGAACGTTCTCCCGTACCTGATCGTTGGGATTGACCACCACCAGATCTCCTTCCGCGACGCCCGAATCGACCTCCAGGTCAGCGCCGTAATCGTGCATGATATGAATGTTTCGCATATGCACGACGTGGTCCGGTCCGGCAACCGCAACGCGCGGCCCCTCGCGGCCCAGCAGCAGCGCGTCGCCTGGAACCAGGAGCGCGGTCTTGCTGCCGGGAAACGAGAACTTCACCTGCGCGTACATGCCCGGCAGGAGCACGCCTCGCGGATTGGGCGTTTCGAGAATGGCCAGCATGGTACGCGAGTTTGCGTCGACAGAATTTGTGGTCCGCGCCACTGTGGCCGGGAATACCTGATCGGGCAATTCCTGAACGCGCAAATCGGCCTGCTGCCCGGTCCTCACGAGCGGCGCATAGGTCTGCGGCACATTGACGAAGATGCGCATTCGCTGGATTTGAGCGATGCGGAATATCTCGCGGTTCGGCCCGCCATTGCCGGCGTTGACGAGCGTGCCGACGTCCATGTTGCGCGATGTGATGATGCCGTCAAACGGCGCCGTGACCTGGGAAAACGATTTGAGCTCCTCCAGCCGGCGCAGACCGGCTTCGCTGGCCTCTCCCCCTTTGATTCCAGCAGCGATATTGGCTTGGGCGGCGGCCACTTCCGCCTGGCGCACGTCGAAGTCGGCCTGCTTTTCATCACCTTCTTGCTTCGAAACGACTCCCTTTTCCGCCAGCCGCTTCCAACGCGCCAGTGTGACCTCCGACAGCCGCAGGTTCGCCTTGGCACGAACGAGCGCGGCCTGATATTGCTGAAGTGCCGCGTGCGACTGCTCCACGCTGGCGCGCGCCTGGCTGATTTGCTGATCGAGCTCCGGCGTCTCGATCACGGCCAGAGTCTGGCCGGCGTGAGCGTGATCGCCATAGTCCACCAGGCGCTGGCTCATATAACCATCGACGCGCGCGAACACGGGTGATTCCAGATAGGCTTGCAAATCGCCGGGCAACTCCAAGGCCGAACTGGAGGGCGATCGCCGCACCGGCGCCACATTCACTTGTGGCCGCCGTTCTTCCATCGCCTCGGAAGCCGCCGCCAGAGTTTTCTCGCGCGCCAGGCGGGAGCGGAGGCCGAGGACGATGGCCGCAAACACGACCAGCGCCAGCAGAATAAAAAGTCCTAAGAGCGAGCCGCGGCTGGCACGCCTGGGCGGCTGAGCGCGTTTGATGTTAGCTTCCGAAACGATGGGTTCGCGAACTGCCAATTCCGCTCCTCACAACTCCGCAACTTCCAGTTCGTCAAAATCCTTGGGCGGCTTCCTGCGAAACACGCTGTAGACCACGGGCACGAAAAACAACGTCGCAAATGTGGCCATCAGCAACCCGCCGATCACAGCCCGTCCCAGGGGCGCATTCTGCTCGCCGCCTTCGCCCATCCCGAGCGCCATAGGCACCATACCCACGATCATGGCCAGCGCCGTCATGATGACCGGCCGCAAGCGCGTAAATCCGGCTTCGAGCGCCGCCGTGCGCGCATCTTCGCCGGTGCGGCGCAGGTCGTTGGCGAAGTTCACCAGCAGGATGCTATTGGCCGTGGCCACTCCGATGCTCATGATAGCGCCCATCAGGGACGGCACGCTCAGCGTGGTCGCGGTCAAGAATAGCATCAGCAGAATGCCGGAAAGCGCGCCCGGCAGCGCCATCAGGATGATGAAGGGATCGAGCCAGGACTGGAAATTCACCACCATGACGAAATACACCAGCAGAATCGCAAACACCAACCCCAGGCCCAACCCGATAAACGATGAACGCATGGTGGCGACTTGCCCGCGCGTTTCGAAAAAGCTGCCGCGCGGCAGCTTGGATTGGAACTCCGCGAGAACGCGATCCACGTCACTCGCTACGCTGCCCAGATCGCGGTCCTGCACGTTGGCGTACACGTCGTATAGCGGCTGCACGTTGTAATGCGTGACCACGGAGGAGGTCGTGCCGCGGTCGAGCCGCGCCAGATTGCTCAGCAGCTGGGTCGAGCGGCTGGCGCCTGCGTGGATCGGAGTGGAGAGCAGGGCCTCAGTCGAATCCACGCGGTACTCCGGCGTCTGCACGGCCACTGGATAATCGACGGCATTTGCCGGGTTGATCCAGAAGTTGGGCGACGTCTGCATGCTCGAGCTGAGCGAAACCAGCAGGCTGTCGGCCACATTGCGCTGCGTGAGGCCGAGCTGCTCGGCGCGTGTGCGGTCCACGTTCAGCCGCAGCTCGGGAACATTGAGGACTTGATGCACATGCACGTCCACCGCTCCCGAAATGCGCGCCAGGCGCCGCTCGACCTGTTTGGCGAGCTGGTAATTGGTGCCCGCATTACTGAGCGGCCCGACCACCTGCACGTCGATGGGAGCAGGTAACCCGAAATTGAGCGTCTGCCCCACGATGTCGGCCGGCTGAAAGAAAAACGTGATATCCGGATACTGCGCGTTCAGGCGGTTGCGCAGCTCGCGGACATAATCTCCGGTGGGGCCGTGCTCTCCCGGCTTGAGCGAAACCAGAATCTCCCCGTCAAACTCGCCGATGATGCCGCTATCGCTGTAAGCCAGGTTAAAGCCGCTATACGGCAACCCGATGTTGTCCAGAATGTCGGACAACTCCCGCGCCGGGATGATGCTGCGCACAGTATTCTCCACGCGAGCGAAGATCTGCTCGGTCTCTTCGACGCGCGTGCCTGCCTGAGCGCGCACGTGGAAACGGATCTGGCCTGCGTCCACTTGCGGGAAAAAGTCCGTGCCAATGAAAGGATAAAGCCCCGCGCACACCGCCGTGATCAGGAAAAAGCACAGCGCCACCAACCTGCGGTGATGCAACGCGGTATCGAGCATACGGCGGTAGCCCTCGCGCATTCGCTCGAAGCGGCGGTTGAAGGCATGGTGCATACCCCAGAAGGCCCCGCCGCCGTGCCCTTCCGCATCTCCTTCGGGCTCGCGGTAGCGGTCCACTTCACCCTGCACCAGGTACTTCACCATGGTCGGAACTAGCGTTCGCGACAGAATATAGGACGCTATCATGGCCAGCACCACGGCCAGCGCCAGCGGCGTGAACAGATATTTAGCGGCGCCGGTCAGGAACACGACCGGAACAAAAACGATGCAAATGCACAGCGTCGAGACGAACGCGGGCACGGCGATCTGCTGGGCGCCATCGAGAATCGCGCGCAGAATCGGCTTGCCCTGCGCCAGGTTGCGGTGGATATTTTCGATTTCGACGGTGGCATCGTCCACCAGAATTCCGACGGCGAGCGCCATGCCTCCGAGCGTCATCACGTTGACGGTTTCGTTCAGCAAGTGCAGAATGGCAAGCGAGGTCAGGATTGAGAGCGGGATCGAGATGCACACAATCAATGTGCTGCGCCAGCTCCCCAGGAACAGCAGAATCATGAGCGCGGTGAGCAGCGCGGCTGTGACCGCCTCTTTGAGCACGCCGGAGATGGCCGCCCGCACGAAAACGGATTGATCGAACAGCATCCGGAGATTCAATTCCGAGGGCAGTGTGGACTGGACGCGCGGCAAGATCTGCCTCAAGCGCCGCACGATGTCCAGAGTTGAAGCACCGCCATTTTTCAGCACCGTGAGCAGCACGCCGCGGTGGCCGTTGTGCCGCACGATGTTGGTCTGCACCGCGTAGCCGTCGCGCACATGCGCCACATCCCGAATGTAAATGGTGGAAGCGTTGGACTGCTTGACCGGCAGGTTATTGAAAGCCTCAACCACTTCCGGGCTGCCATTCAAACGGATGTTATATTCGCGCGCGCCGATCTTGGCCGTACCGGAGGGCAGAATGATATTTTGCGCGTTGATGGCGTTGGAAACGTCGTTTGCCGAAAGTCCCTGAGCATAGAGCGCCTGCGGGTCGATGTCCACCATGATCTGGCGCGGGCGGCCCCCGAAGGGCAGCGGAAAACTTGCGCCCTGCACGTTAGCCATCTGCGTACGGATGAAGTTGTAGCCCAGATCGTACACCGCCTGCTCGCTCAAGGTGTCGCTCGAAATGCTCAACTGCAGAATGGGAACGCTCGAGGCGTTGTAGCGCAGAATCGCCGGCGGAAAAATACCCTGGGGCAGCGAGTGCAGCACCGATTGCGAACTGGCGGCAAGCTGCGCCACCGCGGCCTCGATCTTGGCGTTCGGCTGAAAAAAAATTTTGATGATCGCGATGCCCGGCAGTGATTGCGATTCCATGTGCTCGACGTCGTTCACCGACGTAGTGAAGGCACGCTCGCAGCGAATGGTGATGACTTCGGCCATCTCCTCGGGCGAAATGCCGCCATAACTCCAGATCACGCTGACCACCGGAATATTGATCTCGGGGAAAATGTCGGTGGGCATGCGGAAGATCGACAGCAAGCCCAGAATGACGATCACCATCGCCATGACCACGAACGTATAGGGACGCCTTAGCGCGAGCCGGACTATCCACATAGGAAAAGCAGTGCTTTCATTACATCGTAACGTAATGATAAGGGTCCAATACGATTGGATGATAGACTAATAAGTCAAACTTATCGCCACGGGCGAAGCACATGGAACTGCGGCACCTGCGGTATTTCACCACTCTGGCCGAGGAGCTGCACTTCGGACGAGCGGCCGAGAGGCTCAATATTGCGCAGCCGGCGCTCAGCCAGCAGATTCGCAGTTTGGAGCAGGAACTGGGCGTGGTTTTATTCGAGCGCACCAGGCGCCGCGTCCGCCTGACCCAGCCCGGAGCGGTGTTTTTGGAGCACGCGCGATCTACTCTGTCCCAGGCTACGCTGGCCATTCAGTCCGCCCAGCGTGCTGCGCGTGGCGAAACCGGCAGCCTCGCTTTGGGTTTCGTCACCTCCGCGCTTTACGGTGTATTTCCAGACGTGGTCCGCGTTTTTCGCCAGCGCTATGAAGAGGTGCATCTGACGCTGCACGAGATGCCGATCGCGCGGCAGATGGAAGAGCTGCGCAATGGTCATATTCAGGTGAGCTTTCTGCGCCGCCCGCTCGAAGAGCATGGCCTTGTGGTCAAGACCATCTTTCGAGAGCCTTGGGTGGTAGCACTGCCGGAAGCGCACCGGCTGGCGCGCCACGGTCACATTACGCTGCGCTCGCTCTCGGAGGACCAGTTCATTTTGTTTCCTCGGGAGCTCGCACCGAGCCTTTACGATCAGGTTATCAGCATGTATTCGGAGGCCGGTTTCAGTCCCCGGATCGCGCTCGAAGCGCAGATGCAAGCCATGGTGAGCCTGGTAGCCGCCGGCATTGGTGTCGCTCTTGTGCCGGCGTCGCTGCAAAATTTGCGGCGCAAAGGGCTGGTCTATAAACCGCTGCCCAGTTCGGTGCCCAAAGTGGAACTGGCGGTTGCGTGGCGCAGGGAGAACACTTCACCGGTATTGCAATCATTCTTGAATGTGGTCCGTGAAGTGACCGGGCGGCGGTTGTGAGGACCGCATTGCGCGTTCACTGGTTCAACGCGAGAACGATGATGGCGCTTCCCGCGGCGATGGCGACGTACTGCTTCCCCTCGCTCATGTAGGTGATGGGGTTCGCCCAAATCCCGCCGCCGGTTTGCAAACGCCACAACAGTTTGCCGTCGCCTGCGTCCAGCGCGAAGAAGTTGCCCTGCATATCGCCAGAAAACACCACGCCGCCCGCCGTGGAAAGCACGCCCGACCACGGCGGCGTTTGCAGCCGGAACTCCCACTTTCGCTCCCCGGTCATGGCGTCGAGCGCGCGCAACGCGCCCCAGGGCTCTTCTCCTGGAATGGGCCGCCGGCTCGCGCCCGTGAAGCGTTTGCCCGGCTCATAGGGAGCTTCGGTCAGATAGTAGATGGCGCCCTGTTCACGCGCATTCTGATAAAACAGGCCGGTTTGCGGATTGTAAGACGGGCTGTACCAGTTCGCCGCGCCATCGTCATCCGGGTAGACCGGCGCTCCTTCGGGACTGGGCGCGCTCGCTGGATTGGGGATGGGCCGGCCCCGCTCGTCGATCCCCTTGGCCCATGTCTGAGTGGCGAACTGTTTGGCGAGCAGGAACTCGCCCGTGAGCCGGTCCAGAATATAGTAAAAGGCGTTGCGGTTGGCGAACAAAACCAGCTTGCGTGGCTTCCCTCCGAACCGGGCGTCCACCAGAACCGGCATCTCGTTGGCGTCGATATCGTTCACATCGTGTGGAATGAACTGGAAATACCATTTGAGTTTGCCCGTGCCGGCGTCCAGCGCCAGCAGGCAATCGGAATACAAGTTATCGCCTTTGCGCGCGGCCCCCGAGAAATCCGGGCCCGGGTTGCCCGTGCCCCAGTAAAGTAAGTTGGATTCGGGATCGTAGGACCCGGTGACCCAGGTTGGCGCGCCTCCAGTCTTCCAGCTATCGCCCGACCAGGTTTCGCTGCCGGGCTCGCCGGGCGCCGGCACCGTCCAGAAGCGCCACACGCGTTTGCCAGTCTTGGCGTCGTAAGCATCCAGAAATCCGCGAATACCATATTCGGCGCCCGCAATTCCGACAATGATCTTGTCCTTCACTGCCAGGGGCGCGAGCGTGATCGAGTTCGCCGACTTGTAATCCGCCACCTGCACGTCCCAGCGCACCCGTCCGGTCTTCATATCCAGAGCGACGAGATGCGCGTCCAGCGTTCCCACGAATAATTGATCGCCCAGCGCCGCCACGCCGCGATTCACCTGGCCGCAACAGACCGGAACGGCCGGAATACTCCGCCGATAGCTCCAGATGGGCCTGCCCGTGCGTAGGTCGATCGCCGTCACGTCGCTCGGCGGCTCGCTGATGTACATGATGCCGTCGAACACCAGCGGAGAAGTCTCAACCTTGTGATGCGCATGAATCTGGTACATCCACGCGACCTTGAGCCGGTTCACGTTATCCCGCGTGATCTGATCGAGCACCGAGTAGCGATGCGCCTGGTAGTTCCCGGAATAAGTGAGCCAGTTTTCCGGTTGCGCCGCCGATCTAAGAATGCGCTCATAGGGGACTTGCGCAGCCACATGCGAGGTAAGCGCCAGCGCGAGGGCAATTTTTCTCACTGGACACCCCGCAGCGAATCGAGATATGCGATCAAGTCATCCAGCTCGCCCGAAGTAAATACGCCCTCATAGCTTGACATCGAAGACTTACCTCGTTGCTTAGTCAGTTCCGCCAGCTCACTCTTCCAGAACGAGTGGAAGCGCCCCGCGAGATCGCGGATCTGGATGGAGAATGCATCTTCGTTCAGGCGGACTCCGGTAATGCGCCGGCCATCGCGCGTGACGAGCGAAACCTGCAAGAAATCTTCTGGAACCGAGGCTTCTGGTTTGAGCAGAGCTTCGCGCAGATACGCCACACTGCGGCGCGCGCCAATGTCGCTCAGGTCCGGGCCAATCGCTCCGCCGCGCCCGCCCACTGTATGGCAGCCGGTACACTCGCCTTTGGCGGCGTAGAGCTTCTCGCCCTTAACTGGATCACCATTGATTTTCTCTGCCGTCACCCGCCCCAGTGTCCTCACAAATGCAGCAACCTGCCAGATCTCCCGCGCCGTGAACCAGTGTCCCGGCATCTCGCTGTCCGGAATGCCGCGCGCGATCACCTGGAACATGGCCTGATCGTCGGGAGCATGCAACAAACGGCGCCGGGCCAGCGTTGCGCCGCGCCCGCCTTCTCCGTGCGCGCCATGACAATACGCGCACTGTATCC
>JBGPKX010000040.1:0-22916 GCA_041486185.1 Bryobacteraceae bacterium
ACACGTCATCTGATTGCGCTGTGCGAACCAGGCGCCCAGTGCGTTGTAGGCCTCGGCGGATGGCTGCTTGGCGATTGCCCGTTCGATTTCAGCGGGACCGTGACAATCCGGTGGCGTCTGAGCGACTGCGGCGCCGCAGCAACTCATCAGGAATATTGGAAGCGCCGCCGATGCTGCCCTGAGCATAGACACCAGTGTACAAAGGGGGCACGGCGCCGGACGTGAACGCCCCGGCCAAAATGCGGAGCGCCTGCGCATAATCATCGACATCGATGCAGGCTTTCGCTCCAATCTCGTAAACCTGCGCCAGCAGCCAGGACTGCGGGTATTTCGCGGCAAACTCTTCGGCAAGCTTGCGGCGTTTCCGCGGATCGCGCGCGCCGTACAGTTTCAGAAATGCATGGCGCTCCCGCGGATCGGCAATCTGATCGATGATGGTGAAACGCTTCGCGGGTTCCCTCTCGCGAAACATCACCGTGTCGATCTCCTGGCCGCGCAACACCACGATCATCGCCGAGCCGACTAAGAGAATCCGTAGCGCCGCGCTCTTCATAACGATTCGCCGAGCGGAATTGTTATGTCAAACGCCGTACCCATCTGAGTACACCGAGCCAGGGTCACGTTCGACGCGGGTGTAACGTCGGCAGTGGCGGAGCGCACTCAGCACTTCTCTGACTTTCTCCGTGAGCTGGGCGGCCGTGAATGGTCTTGGGAAGACTTCAAAACCTTCACCGGCCGTCCGCACTTCAATGCGTTGATCGTCGGGAAGACCGGCCACTAACAAGACACGCATTTTCGGGCACTTCTTCCTCAGATAGAGGGCAGCGTCATGTCCGGTCGGGTACGGAATGTAGATGTTAGTTAGCATCCTGGTATTGGGGATTCGTCGCAGCAGTCGTAGCCTTTGCCATAACCCTAAATGTAAAGCTGTTCTTCGTGACACTGGGGGCAAGCCTGATCTTGTTCTGGGTGTCCTCGGCGATTCTTCAAAAGAAGTCAAACTCGCGAGCCTCGAGTTCCCCAAACCCGCGGGCCAAATTTTAGCCGAAATGCTCGCACGAGCGCTAAGGAGCCTGTTGAAAAACACCGAAGTAACCGCTTCCTTCCGGTCGCGGCTCGGAACGCGCTTCTTGAATTCCGAGCAGTTACTGAGCCGCGCGCGCGTGAGCCAGCCCTGTCCGAAACACTTTTCAACAAACTCCTAGAGGCACAAGCCCGAATTCACACGGTGGTACTCAACTCTTGCCCCCGGCACCGCTCTATCGATCCTGTGCCGCCCATTTTTCATGCTAGGATGAAATCGCCGAACTCAGCCATGAGGCGGGGGACCCGTGTTTTCGGGGCTTAGTCCGCAATTCGGACAGGGTACTTTCAAGCCCGAGCCCGTCAGCTAACCTCGCAGGCAGATTTGAAAGTCGTCCTGCTACAGGACGAACCAGGAGATTTCGAGTGAGCATCCAAGAGCGGTCGAACGCGACCAAAGTCGTGGTCGCGACGACCGTCATGCTGTCCTTCATTTCGTTCTGGAGAGCGGCAGCCATCGTTCTGAGCGACCTGGCATCGTCCGGGTATTATGCCGGGGGCATCGCTGAAACCGCCGTGGGCAAGTCCGCGCCGTGGTTCATCCTGGCGATCATGCTGTTCTCGTACGCCGTGCGCGCGATCTACATCGAGAGTTGCAGCATGTTTGTGCGGGGCGGCGTGTACAAGGTCGTCCACGAGGCCATGGGCAGCACGCTGGCCAAGTTTTCGGTATCCGCTCTGATGTTCGATTACGTCCTCACGGGACCCATCAGCGGTGTCACAGCCGGTCAATACCTGGCAGGCATAATCAACGAAGCCGCGGAATATCTGCACTACAAGATACACTTGCCCCCGAACTCTTTTTCCGCGGCATTCGCCGTCCTCATTACGGTGTACTTCTGGCGCAAGAACGTCATCGGGATTCACGAATCCAGCCAGAAGGCGCTGCGCATCATGCAAGTCACTACCGTGATGGTGGTGATGCTGATTGTGTGGTGCCTGATCACGATCTTCAAGCAGGGTTACGCACCGGTGCCGTTCCCCAGCGCTTCCAACCTGCGCTTTACCGGCACCAGCCTGGGATGGCTCGAAGGCACGGTCGCTCCCAGCATCACGTTCATCGCGATCCTGATCGGTCTGGGACACTCGCTGCTGGCCATGAGCGGCGAAGAGAGTCTGGCGCAGGTGAATCGCGAAATCGCGTATCCCAAGCTCAAGAATCTGGAGCGCGCGGGCTTCGTGATCTTTCTTTACAGCCTTCTGTTTACTTCGCTGGTTTCGTTTTTCGCCGTAATGATTATTCCCGATGCCGCCCGCGGCAAGTATCTGGACAACCTGATCGGGGGACTTTCCATGTATCTGGTGGGTCCGGTGTCCGTGCGTTTCTTATTTCACGGCTTCGTGGTGGTGGTCGGCACCCTCATCCTCTCTGGCGCCGTCAACACCGCCATTCTCGGCTCTAATGGCGTGCTGAACCGTGTGGCCGAGGACGGCGTGCTCACCGATTGGTTCCGCCATCCACATGCCAGGTTCGGCACCACGCACCGGCTGATCAACATGATCGTGATCCTGCAGGTGGTGACCATTCTGATCAGCCGCGGCAATGTTTACCTGCTTGGCGAAGCATACGCGTTCGGAGTCGTATGGAGCTTCGCCATGAAAGCACTATCCGTTCTGGTGTTGCGCTACAAAAAGCCGGGAGACCGGGAGTGGAAGGTTCCCCTCAACTTTCACATCGCCGGGCGAGAGATACCGGTCGGCCTGGGCTTGATCACCCTGGTTCTGTTCGCGTTGGCCAGCATCAATGTGGTGACCAAAAAGGTAGCGACCATTTCCGGCGTGAGTTTCACTATCGCGTTCTTCACGGTCTTTCAGCTCTCGGAAAAGTACAACCGCAAGAGGGTGTCGCAGCACGACACCGAGCAGGAAAAATTCCGGATCGATAACCGGGCGGACCTTTCGGCCGACTCCGTCAATGTGCGGCCGGGCAATGTCCTGGTGGCCGTGCGGAATCCGTATCGTCTGAATCATCTGAAGAAAGTTCTGGAGAAGACCGACACCCAAAAGATCGATATCGTGGTGCTGTCGGTGCGCAACCTCACGCAGTCTGGTTCGGGCGAACATCCCTTAGACCCCGAACAGCTCTTTGCGGCGGATGAGACGGAAGTTTTTACCAAGGTGGTTTTCCTGGCCGAGAAAGCCGGCAAACACGTCGAATTACTGGTTGTTCCGGGCACCGATCCGTACGACGCCATGATACAGACTGTCCAGCGGCTTCAATCCGCGCGCATTGTGACGGGTCTGTCGCTGAAGATGGATCCATCCGAGCAAGGCAAGCTTGTGGGGCAAGCTTGGGAACGGCTGTCTCCTCCCCGCCCTTCGGTGTCGCTCGAAATCGTGACCGACAACGGGCAATCCGTCTTCTTTAACCTCGGACCGCACCCGCCGCGGCTTTGGCCGGAAGATGTGGACCTCGTGCATCGTCTCTGGCTGGAATTAAGCGAGAGAGATCCGGACGCCAAGCTGCGCCATCGTGATATCGTGGGCGTTGCTTTGCGACGCATGGAGGAAGAGTTGCATTCCGGCAAAACAGACGAGGTCATTTCGGACGTGATACGCGAAGTAGGCCACCGGCAAGCGCCTCCGGAAGCAGCATCGCCGGACGGTAACACAGAAGCGCCGGGCATAAGGTCGTAGAATAAAGCTTGGAATGGCCGATCTCTCTTCTCCGGCGGACCGGCAGACAACAGCGAAGATCGTAGTCGCGACGACGGTCGCTCTCTCCTTCATCTCTTTCTGGCGCGCAGCCGCCATCGTACTCAGCGATCTGGCATCGTCGGCCTTCTACGCCGGCGGCATCGCAGAGCTGGCCATCGGGAAAAGCGCGCCCTGGTTCATCCTGGGCGTCATGCTGTTCAGCTTCGCCGTGCGCTCGGTCTACATGGAATCGAGCAGCATGTTCGTGCGCGGCGGCGTGTACGTGGTGGTGCGCGACTCCATGGGTCCGTTCGTTGCGCGGCTCTCGGTCTCTTCCCTCATCTTCGACTACATCCTGACGGGACCCATCAGCGTGGTCACCGCGGGCCAGTATCTGGGACGGTTGCTGAACGAAATCAGCGAGCTGGTGCACAACGAGTTTCGCATCTCGCCCAACGGGTTTGCGGTCTGGTTCAGCATCGTGGTCACCATCTATTTCTGGTGGAGCAATACCAAGGGCATTCATGAATCGAGCAGCAAGGCCCTGCGCATCATGCAGATCACGACCGTCATGGTGGTGGCGTTTCTGATCTGGTGCCCCATCACACTCCTGGTGAACGGCGGGCATCTGCCGCCCGCGCCCCTCCCCCGGAATTTCCAGTTCAGTCCGGAAGGCCTGGGCTGGTTCAAGGGCACGTTCTGGCCCACCATTCCGGCAGTGGCTATCATCATCGCGTTTGGCCATTCCCTGCTCTCGATGAGCGGATTCGAGACGCTGGCCCAGGTGTATCGCGAAATCGCTTATCCCAAATTGCTGAACCTCAAGCGCACGGGCAACCTGGTCTGCTGGTACGCGGTGATCTGCACCGGCGTGATCACGGTATTTGCCGGCATGATTATTCCGGATTCGGTGCGCACCCACTACACGGCTAACCTCCTGGGCGGCCTCTCCATGCACCTTGCCGGCCCCTACATGCTGCGTCTCGCGTTTCACATCTTCGTGGTCACGGTTGGCTTTCTGATTCTCTCCGGCGCGGTTAATACGTCCATGATCGGCGCCAACGGCGTGATGAACCGCGTGGCCGAGGATGGAGTGCTCCTCGATTGGTTCCGTAAACCGCACAAGCGTTTCGGGACCACGTACCGCATCATCAACCTGATCACGCTCCTGCAGATTGCCACCATTCTGGCAAGCCGCGGCGATGTCTACACGCTGGGTGAGGCGTACGCGTTTGGCGTGGTGTGGAGCTTCTTCCTGAAAGCTCTGGGCGTGATGGTGCTGCGCTTTCACCGTCATGATCAGGAATACAAAACGCCGCTGAACCTGCACTTCGCCGGGCGAGAGTGGCCGGTGGGGCTGGCGCTCACCACGATGGTGCTGGGCTTTGTGGCCATCGCCAACCTTTTTACGAAGCGTATTGCCACCATCTGGGGCATCTCGTTCACGGTCGTGCTTTTTATCCTGTTCACGGTGTCGGAGCGCGTCAACCTCAGGCGGCTGAAGGAAAAGAAAGCCGGTCTCGAAGAATTCAATCTCGACCTGCGGCCGGAGATCGCCTGCGACGCCATCCATGCCCGCCCCGGATGCGTGCTCGTGGCGGTGCGCGACTACAACCGCCTGACGCATCTCGAAACCGTGCTTCAGAAGACCAACCTGCGGCGTCACGATATTGTCGTGATGACGGTGCGGCCGGTCTCGACGGGCGCCGGCGAATATGAGCTCTCGCAGAAACAACTCTTCTCGGATTATGAGCAGGAGCTGTTTTCGCGCGTGGTGTCGGTGGCGGAAAAGCAAGGCAAGACCGTGGACCTGCTGGTGGTGCCGGGAGTCGATTCTTTCGACGCCATGGTACAGACCGCGCAGAAGCTGCAAGCCTCGCGCCTGGTAACGGGCGTCTCCGCGCGCATGGATTCCGAAGAGCTGGCGCGCCGCATTGGCCAGGCGTGGGAGCGTCTGCCGGAGCCGCGGCATGCATTCTCTTTGGAAGTGATCAGCCCTGGGCGGCCCTCGATCTACGTGAACCTGGGGCCCCATCCGCCACGGCTGTGGCCGGAGGATCTCGACCGCCTGCACGAACTGTGGCTCCGGTTGAGCGAGGATCAGTTTGGGTCGAAACTGCATCACCGCGACGTTATTGGCGCGGCGCTGCGCCGGCTGGAAAAAGATCTCGATGGCGACCGGCGCAACGATGCTATCGAAGATTTGAACCGAGAGCTGCGCAAAGACTGAGTGGGTTCTTCCACGGCGTGTGCGCCCGCACACGACCGCCATTTTCAGTCGTACTCACGAATCAATCACATAGCGCGTGGACATCGGACTGCGACAAGTGCGCTGGACAGGCACGAATGTCTGTTCCACGGAGAAAACGCACATGCTGCTGTTGAAGGTTTTGCTGATGTTCACGGGCGCCGGCCTGTTGGGCGGCGCTCTTGCGATGGTGATTTATGACGTCTACCGGACACGCCAGTCCTGGCGGGCCGATCAGGCGGATGTCTCACGGCCGCGTCCGCCGATGGAAATCAGGTGGCGTCAGGCGGGCAGGTTGGCGCTGGTGTCGGTGGCGCCGTTTCTGTTGGGCCAAAGCTTTGTCGTCGTGCCCAGCGGGAGCGCCGGCGTGCTGGTGAGCCAGCTTTCCGGAACGATGCCTGGCACACTTTACCCGGGTGTGCACTGGATGGTGCCGCTGGTCCAGAGCGTGACGCTCTACGATACTCGCGAGAAAGTGTTCACGACCGCGCTTGGCGAAGACTCCAAGCAAAAGGTAGAGACGCTCAAAGTGCAGACCAAGGAGGGTCTGCCCGTGGGCCTGGCCATCGCAGTGCGCTACCGGCTCGATCCCCGGCGCCTCGATTACATCCACGCCAATCTGCCTCAGCCCATTGAAGAGCAGATCGTACCGCCCGTGGTGGCCGGTGTTTTCCGCCAGATCGTTCCGAATTATCTGGTGCGCGACGTATTCGCCGCGCGCCGCGAAGAGGTCCGCAAGCTGGCCGCCGATGCCATCCAGAAAAAGCTTGCCGGCGATGGCCTGCTCGTCAAGGAAGTGATCCTGCGCGACATCCAGCTCCCGCCGGAATATGCCAAGGGGTTGGAAACGCTTCTCCTCAAAGAGCAGGAGAGCGATCGTATGGCGGTCGAGGTGGAGATCAAGCAGAAAATGGTGCGCACCGCCGAGCTTGAAGCCGAAGCCGACAAGGTCCGGCGCGTGAAACAGGCGGAAGGCGAAGCCCAGATTGTGGTGATCAGCGCCAAAGCGCAGGCCGACGCCATGCAGCACACGCTCCCACTCAAAGAAAAGCAGATCCAGCAGACGCGGCTCGAAGCCGAGGCGCGCAAGGAATCCACGGTGAAAAATGCCGAGGCGCTGGCGCAGGCCAAGGTGATCGACAGCCGCGCCGAACTGGAAAAGCGCAAGCTGATGGCGGATGCGGAGGCCAACCGGATTCGGGTCACGGCGGCCGCCGATTCGGAACGGCTGAAGATGGAAGCAGCGGCGCTGAAGCAGAATCCGCTGCTGATTCAGAAGATCATCGCCGAAAGGCTGTCGGATAAAGTGCAAGTGATGATGGTGCCGACCGACGGAAAATTCTTCTTCGCGAACGACGTGCTGCGCGGGGCGCCCGCGGCAACGCAGCCGGTTGCACCCGAAGATCCGGACGATCCGCCGACGGCGCCCGCGGCGGTACATCGGGCGGGGCGCTAAGACACGCGTAGGAATGGACAGGCAGGAATGCCTGTCCTACCCTTCAGCTCCACAGCCGGTCGTGAGAACGCTCTTTGTTCCACTCCGGCGTCGGCTCGAAATATCCCGGCTCGAGCAGGTGCTGCTTCACTACTTCGTCGTTGAGCGTAACGCCCAGGCCCGGTTTATCGGGTACGGTGATGAAGCCGTGATTGATGATGGGCTTTTCAATTCCCTCCACCAGACTGTCCCACCACGGGACGTCCACTGAATGGTTCTCGAGCACCAGAAAGTTTTCCGTGGCCGCGGCGCAGTGCACGCTGGCCATGCACGAGACCGGCGTGCCGGCGAAGTGCATCGCCATGCCTACGCCGTACTATTGAATGGCGTCGCCGATCTTCTTCGTTTCCAGAATGCCGCCAGAGGTCGCGAGATCGGGGTGCAGAATGTCCACCGCGTGATTGCGCGCCAATTCGATGAAGTGCTCCTTGAGATAGATGTCTTCGCCGGTGAGTGTCGGCACGTCGATGGCATCGGTGATCTTTTTCCAGAGATCGGTGTACTGCCACGGGATCATATCCTCCAGCCACGCCATGTTGTGTTTTTCGAGCGCCTTGCCCAGACGGATGCAGGAGTTGACGCCGATGTGGCCGAAGTGGTCCGCCGAAAGCGGGACTTCCATGCCCACCTGCTCGCGGACCGCTGCTACGAAGTCCGCCATCATGCCGAGGCCCTTGTCGGTGATCTCGAAACCGGTGAACATGTGCTGGGTGTTGAAGACATCGCTCTCCGTGAGACCTAACGGATGCGTGAGTGTGCCCGGTGTGTCGTGCAGCAGGTCAATGCCAAGATCCATCTTCAGCCAGGTGAAGCCTTGTTCCTTACGCGCCTTGAGGCGCTGGCCATAGATTTTCGGATCGTGCGATTCGGTGGTATCGGCATAGCAGCGGATTTTGTCGCGAAACTTGCCGCCGAGCATCTGATAAACCGGCACGCCGTAGGCCTTGCCTGCCAGGTCCCACAGCGCCATCTCGATGCCGCAGACGCCGCCCGCCTGCCGCGAGTCACCGCCGAACTGCTTGAGCTTGCGAAAAATCTTGTCGATATTGCAGGGGTTCTCGCTCAGGATGCGGCTCTTGAGAAACAGCGCGTAGGTCTTGCTCGCGCCGTCGCGCACTTCGCCCAGTCCATAGATGCCCTGGTTGGTGTCGATGCGGATCAGCGGACAGACAAATGGCGCGTCCTTGACGACGGCGACGCGCAAGTCGGTAATCTTCAGGTCAGAAGGGCTGGAGCTCCGATTGACGTTTTGCACCGCGGCATCGAGCGTGTCGTCCGCCCAAAAGCTGGCGCCAGCGGCCGCCGCCACGGCCGACCGCAGGAAACCCCGCCGGCCGATTCCAACATGTGATTTCATGCAGTCCATTGTATTATCAGCCCGATGCGCCCGTGATATTCTGTTCGCATACATCAATCTCGAACGCGGGGCGGACCGCCCCTGAAAAAGGAGACATGACGTGAGAGTCGGCGTATTCACCGCCTTGTTGGCGCAGCTTCCCCTCGATGACGTACTGAAGAAACTGAAGAGTCTGAACATCAACACCGTTGAGCTGGGCACGGGCAACTATCCCGGTGACCCGCACTGCAAGCTCTCCATGCTGGACAACAAAGATGAGCTGAACGAGTTCAAGCAGAAAATTTCCGACTACGGTTTCAGCATCAGTGCGCTGAGCTGCCACGGCAATCCGCTGCACCCCAATAAGGACATTGCCAAGAAAAATCAGGAGACCAATCGCAGGACCATCCTGCTGGCCCAAAAGCTAGGTGTGCCGGTGGTGATCGACTTCGCGGGCTGCCCCGGCGATAGCGACAAAGCTAAATATCCCAACTGGGTGACGTGTCCATGGCCACCGGAATATCTCGACGTGCTCGACTGGCAGTGGGAGAAGAAAGTCATCCCGTACTGGACCAAGCGCGCAAAATTCGCCGAAGACCACGGGGTGAAGATCGCCATCGAAATGCATCCGGGGTTTGTGGCCTATAGCCCGGAGACCATGCTGCGCCTGCGCTCGGCCGCGGGCAAAGCCATTGGCGTTAACTACGATCCCAGCCACATGTTCTGGCAGGGCATCGATCCCATCGCGGCCATTCGCGTTCTGGGCAACTCCATCTTCCACGTCCACGCAAAAGACACGCAGATTTACGACCGAAACCTGCCCACAACCGGCGTGCTTGATACCAAGAAATATACCAACGAACGCCAGCGCGCATGGATTTTCCGCACCGTGGGTTACGGTCATGGCGCCGAGTGGTGGCGGGAATTCATCTCGACGCTGCGCATGTACGGCTACGATTACGTCCTCTCCATCGAGCACGAGGACAGCATCCTGTCGCCGAGCGAGGGCCTGACCAAGGGCGCCGAGTTTCTGAATCAACTGGTCATCAGGGATCAACCGGCAGCGGCATGGTGGGTCTGACGCACGCAGCACGGTTGACGCTTCTCTGCGCCTTGGCGTCGGCACTCGCGGCACAGGTCCGTGGGCCGGAGATTCGTGCAGGGGCGGCGCGGGCTGAAATCACTCCCGACCTCAAAAAGCATGGCCCGGTTTACATGGCCGGCTTTGGCAACAATCGCATAGCCACGGTCGTTCATGACAAGCTCTATGCGCGCTGCCTGGCGCTCAGCGCCGCCGGCCAAACGCTGGTGTTGTGCGGCGTGGATTCCATCGGCCTGTTCTCCGATGACGTCGAGCAAATCCGCGCGGCTGTAAAAAAGCACCTCGCGTTGAAGAAAAAAGGCGCGGCCGGCAACCTGAACGTCGTCGTGGCTGCAACGCACGATCACCAGGCGGTGGACACCATGGGACTGTGGGGCCCGGCGGAAGGCCAGTCGGGAATCAATGAGGCCTACAACAGCTTCGTCGTGGAACGCGTGGCGGAGGCGGCCGTGGAAGCGGTTCGGCATCTCAAACCGGCGATCGTGACCATGGGCCAGGCGCACCCTTCAGACCTCGACACCCTCATCAATGACGACCGTCCGCCGGAGGTGCACGACGCGGGCGTCACCGTCCTGCGCGCCACCAATGTTAAGGGAGGAACCATCGGCACGCTGGTCAACTGGGCCAATCACCCGGAGACGCTGGGCTCCAAGAACACGCTCATCACAGCCGACTACCCACATTTTCTCTGCGCGGAGCTGGAGCAGCGGCTGGACGGGGTGGCGGTGTTTCTAAACGGCGCGGTGGGCGGCATGCAGTCTCCCTTAGGCGCGAAAGTGCCCGATCCGGCCACCGGCAGACCGGCGCCCGAAAACAGCTTCCTCAAAGCGGAACTGATTGGGCGGCGCGTGGCTCAAGTCGCCGCAGGCGCCATCCTGAACGGGCAGACGATCAACGCCGACCGGATCGAGTTCCAGGAGACGCGCATCGAAATTCCGATTTCGAACCAGGGCTTCCATCTTGCGGCGAAAGCCGACCTCTACAAGGGCCGCAAGAAGATGACGCCGGACGGCGCTACCACAACGCCGGTCGGCCTGGCGCGGCTCCTGGCGCGCGGCAAGCCGTTTCTCGAAATCGCCCTCGTGCCGGGTGAGTTGTATCCGGAGCTGAGCGTGGGTGGCGTCGAGCGCCTCAGCGGCGCCGATTTCCCCGATGCGCCCATCGAGACACCGATCAAGCAAATGATGTCCGCCGAGTTTAAGATGCTGGTCGGCTTGGCGGACGACGAAATCGGTTATATCATTCCAAAAGCCGAATGGGATGAAAAAGCGCCCTGGCTCAATAACGCGCCGAAAGCCTGGTACGGCGAGGTGAACTCGGTCGGCCCCGAGGCTGCGCCGCGAATTGTGGGCGCTCTTGAAGGAATGTTACGAAGCAAGCCGTGAGATTTGCGTGGTTCGCCTTGGCAATGGCGCCGGCAAACGTGTGCGCCCAGGCTGTGGCGGGCTCGCTTCCGCCCATCGGTGTAGGGGATAAGCTTCGCATCCACGTGCTGCGGGTCGTATCCCCGGACAAGCCGGTGGGCTGGGCGGTCTACTCGGGCTTACAGCAGTTGCAGAACCAACCGCGCGAGTGGGGCCAAGGCGCCTCGGGCTACGGGCGCCGCTTTGCATCCAACGCCGGATACACAGCGGTTCGCAACGTCCTAGGATTCGGATTGGATTCCACCCTTCGCGAAGATCCGCGCTACCACAAGTCCCAACGAGCCGGCTTCAGGTTCCGTACGGCAGACGCCCTCAGGCAAATCTTCGTCTGCCGCACCGACAGCGGCCGCGAGACGTTCGCGTTCTGGCGTTTTGGAAGTGCGTACGGCGCCGGCTTCATCGCCAACGCCTGGATGCCGAAAAGCGCGAACACCCCGGGCGATGCCATGATCAACGGCACGATCAGCATCGCCACGGATACCGCAGCGAATCTGTTTTACGAGTTCTCGCCGGACATCAAGAAACGCCTTCGCCGCAAGTAGACAGCCTGCGGCTCAGAACCGCGACGGCCGAACTTATCATGGAAATTTATCCAACGGGAAGAGTTATGCGACGGTGCCGGGCCTGTTTTGTCGCGTGCAGCGTCACGCTGCTCACTACTGCGTTCCCACTCGCGGCGCAGAAAATCGAGTACGTCAAAGTTACGCCCCCAACCTTGGAAGAGCGGCTCAATCGGGTTGCGGATAAAAACTCGGAGCGCGAACAGGTTCTGCGCGAGTTGTTCGAGAAGGCAGGTTGCGCTCAGGAGCAATTGGTGGAGCAGCGCGTGAAGGGGTCGCGAACCGCCAACGTTATCTGCACACTGCAGGGGGCCGAGGAAAACAGCATAGTGGTCGGCGCGGACTACGACAAGGTTTCGAACGGTCATGGCGTCGTCGACAACTGGAGTGGCGCCTCACTGCTCCCAAGCCTGTTTCAAGGGTTGAAGTCGAAGCCTCGTCGCTTGACCTTTGTCTTTGTCGGCTTCACGGATGAAGAGCGGGGGCTGGTGGGCTCGAGATTTTTTGCAAAGCAGCTCGGCGTCGAAGAACAATCGAAGATTCGCGCAATGGTGAACATGGACAGTCTAGGATTGTCCGACACGAAAGTTTGGGTGACGCGCGCGGACAAAGCGCTGGTGCAGGCGGCCGCCGGAGTTGCGCACTTCCTGAACTTGCCCTTAGCCGAGGTGAATGTCGAAAAAGTCGGCGAATCAGATTCCCGCCCGTTCGTGGATAACAAAATCCCTGCAATCGACTTTCACTCCGTCACTCAGGAAACACTTCCGATCCTCCACAGCGGGCGCGACACGATCTCCGCCATCCGGTTGCCGGAATACGAGAATACGTATGCGCTGTTGGTCGCCTATCTCGCATACCTGGATGTGACGATGAGAGCCGGCAGTTCGGTCCCCCAGTCCTCCAACGACCATTGAGCGTTTTCGCACCGGACGCCGTTCGGAAGCGCTGGCCCGCCGAACTTATAATGGAAATTTACCCAGCGAAAGAGGAGTTTGGATGTCCGTAAAACGTGTGGGAATCCTCACCGGCGGTGGTGATGTCCCCGGCTTAAATTCGGTAATCAAGAGCGTCGTCTACAGAGGCAGTGAAATCGGCTGTCAGGTGATCGGCATCCGGCGCGGATGGGAAGGACTAACGCACGTCAATCTGGAAGATCCGGCCAGCCGCGCGCGCTACATTCTGCCGCTCGATCGCGCAAATACGCGCACCATCGACCGCACGGGCGGCACTTTCCTGCACACCACGCGCACCAATCCCGCCAAGATGAAGAAGGCGCCGGATTTCCTCAACGCCACCAGCTTCCCTTCGTCGCAAGTCACCAAAGACGGCAAAACGCGCACCGTTTACGATCTGACTCCGCAGGTCCTGAAGAACCTGGAGAAGCTCGAGCTGGAGTACCTGATCGCCATCGGCGGCGACGACACGCTGAGCTACGCCGCGAAACTCGACCAGGCCGGCTTCAAAGTGGTTGCCATTCCGAAAACCATGGATAACGACGTACGCAATACCGAGTACTGCATCGGTTTCTCGACGGCCATCACGCGTGCTACTGAAGCCATCGGACGGCAGCGCACTACGGTCGGATCGCACGAGCGCATCGGCGTCTTCCGCATCTTCGGGCGCGATGCCGGCTACACGGCGCTCTACACGTCGTACGTGACATCCACGCGCTGCTGCATTCCCGAATACAAGTTCGATTTACAGAAGCTCATCGATCTGCTGTTGACGGACAAAAAGAACACGCCGAGTAATTATTCGCTGGTGGTCCTTTCCGAAGGCACGGAGTGGCAAGGCTATCGCGTGCGCGAGACGGGCGAAGCGGACGCTTACGGGCACAAGAAGAAAGCCAACGTCGGCGAGGACCTGAGCGATGAAATCAAAGGCCGCACCGGCGAAGAGACCATCGTCAGCGATCTGACCTACGACCTGCGCAGCGGCAATCCCGACTTTGTGGATAAGATGGTCGCCTCCACGTTTGCCGGCATGGCGATGGGTTGCATCGAGCGCGGCCAGCACGGCCTCATGATGGCCATCTGCGGCGGCTGTTACGCGGCGGCGCCCATTCCCGACCCGAAACTTGGACCGCGCAAGGTGGATGTTGAGACGATGTACAACACCGAGCGTTACCGGCCGAGCTACGAGAACAAGATCGGGCTGCCGATTTTCCTGACGCGCGCGTAGAGGAACCAACCGCTCGGTTACCGGCACGCCTCCGTAATGGCAATGGACCGTTACCGAGCCGCGCGCATAAGCAAGCGGTTAGAATTAGATTTCATGCAATTTCAAGAAGTTGTCGAAGCCCAGGGCCACCTGATCGATTCCCATATCATGGAGCAGATCTTCGATCAGGTGGTCGAGTTCGGCGGACGGTTCGAGGTGGAAGAGTTTCGCGTGGGACGCACCAATAGCGAGCCTTCGTACCTGCGGCTGAAGGTCGAGGCCTCGGAACGCGCCACCATGGAGCGGCTGCTGCAGCAGTTGCTCGGCCTCGGATGCTCGCCGGCGGATGCTGGGGACGCGCAGTTGCGCGCGGTCGAGCGGGACCGGTGCGCACCGGAGGATTTCTATTCCACCACCAATCACCGCACCCTCGTCCGCCACCGCCAGCAATGGATTGAAGTGGACAACCAGCGCATGGACGCGCTCGTCGTGGTATCGGATGGGCGTGCCGCTTGCCGCCGCATGCGCGACTTGCGCGCTGGAGATCAGGTCGTCGTCGGCATGCGCGGCATCCGCGTCGTCCCCGAATCCAAAGAGCGCGATCGGCTGGCGTTCGCGTTCATGAGCAACGGGATTTCATCGGAGCGGCAGGTCGAGACCGCGGTGCGCCAGACGGCTGCCCTGGTTCAGCAGACCATCGAGCAGGGGTTGAAAGTGGTTGCCGTGGCCGGGCCGGTGGTGGTGCACACGGGCGGCGTGCCGGGGCTCACCGGGCTTATCCGCAACGGCTTCATCCACGTGTTGCTCAGTGGCAATGCGCTGGGTGTTCACGATGTCGAAGCGGCGCTGCTCGGCACGTCGCTGGGCGTTCGCCTGGCCGATGGACGCCAGGAAGAGCACGGGCACCGCAACCACATGCGCGCCATCAATGCGATTTATCACTGCGGCGGCATTGCGCCCGCGGTAGAGAGCGGGCGATTGCGCTCGGGCATCCTCTACGAGTGCGTCAAGAACAACGTGCCATTCGTCCTGGCCGGCAGTTTGCGCGATGACGGGCCGCTGCCCGATACCATCACCGATATGAACGCGGCGCAGGATGCCTATGCCGAGCATCTGAAGGGCGCGGGTCTGGTGCTATGCCTGGGTTCCATGTTGCATTCGATTGCCACCGGCAACATGCTGCCGAGCTGGGTAAAAATCGTTTGCGTGGATATCAATCCAGCGGTCGCCACCAAAGTAAGCGACCGCGGCACCGGGCAAGCGGTGGGCGTGGTGACCGACGTAGGCCTGTTTCTCGATCTGCTTTCCCGCGCGCTTGTAAAGAAATGAAGAGAGCCTACACCGATGAGCATGCACGGGCAGGCGTGGATGCGCCGCTGCCGGAAATCGAAACGTGGCCCAATCAGTTTCCCGGCTACGAGATTGAGATTGTCATCCCGGAGTTCACGTCCATGTGCCCGAAGACGGGTTTGCCGGATTTTGGCAAGCTCACGTTACGCTATACGCCGGATAAGCTGTGCTTGGAGCTGAAATCGCTCAAAATGTATGTCCTGGCCTACCGTAACCTGGGCATCTTTTACGAAAACGTGGTCAACCGATTCTTGCGCGACGTGGTGGCCACGACTAAGCCGGTCGCCGCCACGGTGGTGGGCGAGTTCACGCCGCGCGGCGGGCTGCATTCCAAAGTAACTGCCATCTGGAGCAGAAAAAGTGGCGCCCGAGCCAAGTAACGACGCTCTGAAAACCGAAGAGCTCACCGAGCTGCTTCGCGAGATTCGCGAGCGGGTGCGCGCGCGTCATCCCGAAGCGTCGGATGGCGCGGGGCAGGCGCCGGTCACCGACTTGATGCCGCTGGTGCGCGCGCGCGATGCCGCCGAAGCGAAAGTTGCGGCTATCGGCAGCGTGAATCCACGGCCGCGCGGACCCCTGAACGCGCTGATCCAGGCGTTCAAACATAGTATCGCGCGCGGACTCGGCTGGTTCGTGCGCGACCAGGTGGTGTTCAACCGCGAAATCATGGCGTGCGTGGAAGCCACGCTTGACGCTTTGAGCGAGATGAATCGCATGATGGCGGCCGCCGCCGGATTGCAGGGCGAGGTCAGGGACATGCGCGCCCACTGGACAGCGTGGCGCGCTGAATGGGAGCGCAACCTCGCCTCGCATGAGGTCCAGTCTTTGCGCAGTATTGCCGAGCTGCAAGGCGCGTTTCAGCATCGCGTGACGCAGATCGAAAGCAACTTCCGCGACATCGTGAAGTCCCAGCACGCCAATTATCTCGGCGCGCTGGACCGGGCGAATCTGGACATCCAGAAGAGCTTGTGGGCCGACCTCGAGCGCATCCGCGCGGAATACGAAACCCTCATACACACCGAGTTGCGTCTGATCCGGCAGCGCGCAGGAACGCTCGCCCCGGCAGGAACGGCGCCCGCACAACCACAGTTGCAGCCGCCCGCCGAGGCGGCACTGGCCTTCGATTATAGCCGCTTCGCCGAGCGCTTTCGGGGCTCGGAAGAATACGTCAAGGGCGGGCAGAAATTCTATGCGCCGTATTTCGCCGGCTGCAAGGACGTGCTGGACATCGGCTGCGGACGCGGCGAATTTCTTGAGCTGATGCGCGAGGCCGGCGTCCCCGCGCGCGGCATCGACCTAAGCGCCGAATCGGCCGGCGTCTGCCAGCGCAAGGGATTGCAAGCTGACGTGGCCGACTTGTTCACTTATCTCGACGGGCTGGCCGACGCTTCGCTAGACGGCATCTTCAGCGCGCAGGTGGTGGAGCATCTGCCGCCCGCGCGTTTGCCGGAAATGATCCGGCTGGCTGCCCAGAAGCTTGCGCGCGGCGGCGTGATGGCCATCGAGACGCCCAACCCGCAGTGCCTGGCCATCTTCGCCACGCATTTCTATCTGGACCCCACACACAGGCGCCCGATTCCACACGCACTGCTCGCGTTCTACATGGAAGAGTACGGGATCGGGCACATCGAGGTGCATCCACGATCCCCCGCCATCGAAACGATGCCGGCTCTGGCTTCTCTGCCTGAAGATTTCCGCAAGGCGTTCTTCGACGGCCTCGACTACGCCATCATCGGGCGAAAGCTGGCGTAGTCGGCGCTCTGCCGAGCGACGCCGCGCATCGCGGATGGGGCGAGGGAAGGACGCGGAACGCGGCAACGACACCCCTAGTTTATGAGCCTGTTGAAAAACGCGAAGTAACTGCTTCCTTACGGTCGCGGCGCGGAATGCCCTTGCTGAATTCAGGCTAGTTGTTGAGCCGCGCGCGTGGGCAAGCGGTGTCCGAAACACTTTTCTTAACACGCTCCCCTAGTGAGGCGGAGTGCAATGGCAGCAATGCCTGTCCTACCTTCAGTCGATCCGGAAAGTGTTGGCTGACGAAGCCGTGAAGCTGGTATCGCCGTTCGGTGCTTCCACGCGCACCACCCGCTGGTGGCCACTGGCGGCGCCTTTCGCGATGGTGATGGTAGCGGTCAGCACATTTCCTGCACTATTTGCCTGGATATTGCTCACTGTGAAGTTCGGGTCGGGAATGCCGAACGGGCTGTGCATGCGCTCGTCATTCTCGGCCTGTCCGGACAATGTGGCGGGATCGACGAAGAAGATGTTGTCCGCTCCCTGCAGGTTTGTGCCGGCGATGGTCAACGTGAAACTCGTGCCGGCAGCGGCTTCGGCGGGACTCAACGACGTGATGGTGGGCGCATTGGCCGCAGTGGTGCGGTCGTTATGGTTGTTGTGGTCGGCGCCTACGTTTTCGTGCTCGCCGCGCACGGCATTGATGCGGCCCGTGATCTGGTGGGTAGAGAGGTCCATCAGCCCGACCGTGCCTGTGCCTTGGTTGGCCACCAGAAGCAGGTTGTCGGCCGTATCTACCGCCACGGCTCGCGCACCGAGATCGACGTTCAATGTAGTCGGCGCGGATCCACCCTTAACTCCCATGGGCGCGATCGTCACCGAACCCCCGGCCTGGTCGGCGAAATACACCGTTGTGACGTTCACCGCGAGGCCGGTTGCGCCGCCGTTGCGCGCTCCGTTCACCGCAAGCGTACCGGCGGAGCCGTTGTCAAGATTTACGGTGAGAACTTCGGCGCTCGCGCTGGCGCTCGGGACAGTGACCACCGCCACCTTCAGCGACGGCAGCAGCACGATGGATGCCGGCCGCGCACTGCCAGGCAGTTTGATCAACGATGGCGCGTTCTGGAGATGGCTCAGATCGATCACGCTGATCGTTCCATCGTCCTGATTCGTCACATAGGCCTTGCCCGATGTCGAATCGGCGGCCACGCCGCGCGGGCCGCGTCCCACGTTCACCGTCGTGACACTGTTCGTCTTAAGGTCGATGATCGAAGCCGTGTCGCTATCCTGGTTGGCAACTACCGCGGTATTGGATGCGATGACAACGTCAGTTGGCCCGCTGCCTACCGCAACCTCGGCTGATACCACGTAATCGATCAGATTGAGGATAGCGACCTTACCGCGATCGCGCTCCGCTACAACCGCCAATGTTCCCGTCTCGTTCACCGCGATCGCCACCGGCTGGGCGCCTTCGGGCAGTGTCATGGTGCGCGTGACCTGACGCTGCTGGATATCAATCACCCGTATCAGGTCGTCATTCTCATCGGTCACCAGCGCCAGGCTCGTACGAGGTATGTACGCGATGTTCGATACTTCGCGGCTCCGCGCCTGGTTCTCTCCGCCAGGCGGAAAAGGACCCTGGCCGGGATTGGGAAGGATCACCACTTCCACGATGTTGCTGGCTTTGCCCCCCGAAGTGATCGCCAGTTCCACCCGCCCGGCACCCGCGAGACCCTGCGTCAGCTTCACATTCACCTGCTGCAACTGCGGGCAACACGGCGTCGCGCCGTAGAAGGTCACCGGAACACTCACGCCGCCGATGGTCACGGTTGGCGCGGTCGAAAGATCGAGCCCGGTTGTGTAAATCGTCAAGAACGTCGGTTTGCCATTGGTGGTGGGAGTGTAAGGACCAAGCTCGTAGGTCACGCCGTTCTGGATGGCGCCATCTCGGGTCCCGGTGCCGAACAGCGAGAAGATACCTGGGCTGGAGTTTGCCGAGATTACAATATCTTTCGTAAATCTGCCCGTTGGCGATTGGATAGTGAGCGTGGCGTGCCCCGCCGGCGTCGATGCGGGGATCCAGGCGTTGATCTGCGTCGGCGTGACGTAGAACAGGGGCAGAGCGGTGTTGCCGATGCTCATGGTCACACTGCCGAGAGTCGTTGGGAGATCGGTCGCCGATGCAGTCGTATTGGCCAGGTTTGGGCCGAAAATCGAGACAATCGCTCCCGGCGCCAGGCTGGTGTCTTGCATAAACGATGCCGCGTTGACCACGCGGATGCCTTGCGTATCAGCGTGTAAAAGTCGCCAGCTAAAAAGCAGCGCCAATGAGAATTTTTTCACCCTTAGCCTCCTGAAATCCGTTCTACAGCCCACACTTCGAGCGCGACGACCTTGGTTACAATCGTACATCCAGGATGGCGCTATGCCATTCGCGATGCAATGTTATCGGATGTTATGATGAACCCCGATAGAGGAGGTTAAGTATGCTGACTCGGCGCGGTTTCGCGGGAGTCGGATTCGCGGCGCTGGCTGGCCGCATGTTACCGGAGGCCGCCTACGCCCAGCGCGCGGCGGTTCATGGCAAATTGCCTCCGGACATGGCCTGGCTGAACGCCAACGAGAATCCGGATGGCCCGCCGCAATCCTCCATTGAGGCTATGGCCAAGGTGCTGCCCGAAGGCGGGCGGTACCACTACCAGGAGTTTGGCGATTTCTATGCCACGCTGGCGCGCAGCGAGGACCTCGGGCCGGAGCAGATTCTGGTCGGCTCGGGATCGAGCGAAGTGCTGCACGCCGCCATCGATGCCTTCACCTCACCCACGCGGCCGTTGATTACGGTCGAGCCAACCTATGAAGGGCCTGTGGAGGTTGCCGCACGGGGCCTTGGACGCACGGTGATGCGCACCACGCTCGAGCCGCCCTATGTGCCGGACGTCAAAAAGCTGGTGGAGAACGCCGGTAAAGCCGGCGGAGGCCTGATCTACCTCTGCAATCCGAACAATCCTACATCCACCATCACTCCTAAGAAGGACATGGCGTGGCTGATCGAGAACTTGCCGGCCAATACGGTTGTCCTGGTGGACGAAGCCTACTCGCATTTCGCCGACTCGCCCGATTTTGAAAGCGCCCTGGGCTACGTGCGGCAGGGCAAGAATGTGGTGGTCACACGCACTTTCTCGAAGATCTACGGTATGGCGGGGCTGCGTGCCGGCTTCGCCTGCGCGGCGCCGGAGCTGATCGACAGGATGGCGCCGTTCCGCAACAACGTGATCTCGATTGTGACGGTGCGCGCCGTGTTGGCGGCCCTGGCGGAATCCAAAACGCTGCTGCCCGAGCGCCGCGCGAAACTGGTTCGCATCCGCCGCGAGCTGTGTGCGTGGCTGGGCGATCGCGGCGTCCCGTACATCCTGCCGCAAGCCAACTTCCTCATGATCGACGTGGGCCGCGATGCCCGTGAGTTCATTACGGCCATGCCGCCTAAAGGCGTGGCGGTGGGACGGCCTTTCCCGCCCATGAACAATTTCCTGCGCGTCTCGATCGGCACCGACCGCGACATGGCCAAATTCCGCGAGGCCTTCTGGAGCGTATACAAAGCATGAAATGGCGATGGACGCTGGTTCTTTTGCTGGCCGCGAATGCAGTGGCCGAGAGACGTGTCATTTTTCCGCCCGGCTTGAAGACGGTCGGGCCTTACAGCCCCGGCATTCTGGCCGGCGATTTTCTCTATGTGTCCGGCCAAGGCGCACGGCGTCTCGACGGCCAGATGCCGGCCACGTTCGAAGAGCAGGTAACGCAGTGTCTCGAAAACATGAAGACCATCGTCGAGACCGCCGGCCTGACCATGGAACACGTGGTTTACACGCACGTGTATCTAGAGAACATGGCCAACTACGACGCCATGAACCGCGTCTACGCGCGTTACTTCCCGCGCAATCCGCCGGCCCGCGCGACGCTGGGCATTCATCATCTGCCGACCGACACGCCGGTAGAAATTAACGCCGTGGCCGTACGGGATCTTGCGCGTAAGAAACCTATCGTGCCCGCAGGTTTCAAAAGCGCCGCGCCGCTGACTCCGGGAATTCAAGTGGGCGACCGACTCTATATCTCCGGGCAGCAGGGGCGCGATCCGGAAACCGGAAAAATCCCCGACGATCCCGCCGATCAAGTGAAACTTGCGCTTGATCGTTTCCATCAGGTGCTTGCCGCCGCTGGAATGGATTACGCCAATGTTGTCTTCGTGAATCCGTACCTGACCGCCAAGATGCCGATGCAAACCATGAACCGCGCCTACGCCGGCCGTTTCGAATTCGGCAACACACCCGGTCGCGCCACCATTGAGGTCTCCTCATTGCCGCACGACGCCAACATCGAATTCACCGGCGTGGCCATCGCCGATCTGTCCAAGCGCCGCGCCGTACGCCCCAAGAACATGCCGCCCAGCCCAACCGCCAGCCCGTGCGTGTTCGCCGGCGACACATTTTATTGCTCCGCGAAATCGGGCTTCATTCCGGGCCCGAACGGCGGCATCTACGCCGAGAGTGTGGAAGACCAGGTCCGCCAGACCATGCGCAATTTGCTGGATGGACTCGAAGAAGCGGGACTCGATTTCTCGAACGTGGTGGCCAGCAATGTTTACGTGGATAATCTCGAAGAGTTCGGGAAGATGAACGGCGTCTACGCAAAGTACTTCAGCGCCGCGCCACCTGCCCGGACGACCATCGCGACGCTGCCACCTATTGAACGCAAGCGCGATGCTTCAGGCCACGCGCCTATGGTCGAGCAAGTCTCGATCATCGCCGTCATAGAAAAGTAACGACGAGACATAACGACGCGGCGCGTGTACGATTGAACTACGCGAACAGCCCGGAAAACCAGTCCCGGAGCCACTCCCAACGCAGTGAACTCACGGGTGTCGCGCTGGCCATTAGGCATCGTGCTGATAAGAGTTGTCCTTTGCCAAAGAGCCAGACCGGCGGTGGCCAGTCCTTTCCGATTCACCTTGATTACAGGCCGCGGGCTGTGAGTGTCAGCTCGCCGGTCCGGTCGCCGCAACGATCCTCAGCTCCGCGTGCAGCCGCCGCACCATGTATTGGCGTATCTTCACGTCCCAGACAGTTTCGCGAAGGTTTTTGAAATTGATCACCATCACGGACCGCAAAGGTCCATTGACGCCGTCGTGGAAGCCGGTACGCTTGAGCTTGTCTTTGAAGTATTCCGTCTGTATCGTTTGGCCCGACGGGTTCTTGGCTACCGTCGTAATCTTCCAGTCCGCGTGCGCTGCGCCCGCCACGGCCATCATGCGTCCCAGGCTCCAAAACCTCCCGGACCGCATCACCTACTCCTGACGTTGAGGCTAACACGGTACCTGGCTGCACCTCAAAGAACTGCTAATCCCTTGCCAAACGCGCAATCTCTTCGTGTACGTCGCTCGCTACGCTAACAATGGGTGCGCCGGTGAACGACGGGGTCTCCGACCCCGCCGGATAGATCGCGACAAAATCCCAGATAGCGCGCCGCATGCCGAACTGAATTTTGTCAACACGATTTCCCTTGGGCGGATGCTTCGGACCTCCCAGCGCCGTTGACAGCAGATGTCCCCTGTCCCAAAATTGCACGGCGCGCGCGTCGTGGACCCTGGCCAGCGTGGCCGTCGATGGCGGACCCCAATCCGTCACCAGTATGGGCTCCCAAACGACAAAGACCCGCAAATGCGGATTGTGCGCCAGACTCAGCGCGGATTGAATGGCGGAGGCCCCCCGCAAACATGCCGCTCACGTCGGCGAG